>JAISKI010000041.1 GCA_031261265.1 Candidatus Peribacteria bacterium | reverse complement strand
TTGTAATTAATAAAAAGGTAAAAATTATTTGTTTTTATCTTCATCTTTGTCTTTGTCATTTTTCATTCTACTGACGGAAAAATTAATTTTATGAGCATTAATTTCTTTTTCTAATATTTTATCACCTAGCGATAAACTGAGATAATCTAGGACCTTAAGCGAGAAATTTCATTCTTCTTTTGTCTTTTCAGTATATACAACTAAATCAAAGTGAATGTTTCCTTTTCCTCCATCTTTTCATCAATTAGTGAATCTATATTCTTCGTTTCTTTCCTCTCAAGCCTCCGCTAACCCGCTACTAATATCACAAATAACCATTTTTACAAACTTTCTTAATTCTATTCACTGCACTTGTATGGTAGATTTTTTGCCTTTAAATAGTTTACACAATCGTTGTTTACACATAATAGTAAAATTAAAAGATAAATAATAATCAAAAAAACATATTAAGGTGGTGCTTCAATAGGAAAGACTTTTCACATAACGAAAAAGTGGTAAGTAAACAATACCTTACCACAAAGCAAATCCTAGAATATGGGGATAGCCCGTGGTTCAGCGATTGTCTAGATCACCACAAAATCATCTATGAGAGGATAAATTCGTGAGAACCACGAACTACCCTCATTTTCTCATAAATGATACAATTAGGTAATCTAGACGATTAAGAATATAATAAAAATCCCACCAATTGCAAGAAAAGAAATTGAAAAATAAAAAAAGTCCCACTGCGTCCCGTACGAAGAGCTACGGGAAAGTGGCGAAAGCAATAGCGGAGGGTTCCGCAGTACTGCGGGATAGCGAAACCCTATGAAGTGATCATCAGACCATAATGGACAAATCGCGTAGGGACGGTTCATACAACCAACATCACACAAAAAAAATCACAGATTGCTCTGCGATGATGACTTTTTCCCATAAAAAACCTCACCCCCCCAAAGTTAGTTCCAGAAAGCTTATTTGCCTGCTGAAAGTAAGTTTGAGGGGGCCGAATACCTAGTTTGCTCTACCTCGTAAGATAGAGGACCGATATTTCTTGGGTGTGGTTATAGTATAGTCAAAAAAACGATAATTGCAAGAGATTTTCAACTTTTTTTTACTATTCCCATTCCACAGGTTTACTTATTCAATGTACGGTATCGGAAAGCAGGGAATTTGCGACCTCTTGTTCCGACATCGCGATACGCTTATCACAAAGTTTCTCCAAAGTATGACAACTATTTCCGATTGGTGAAATCACTTCTATGATTTTATGAGGGAATCTCCTTTTAATCGTTTCTATCGCAGGTGCAATATCGCTATCCGCTGTAATGATGATTGCCTTATCAAAGAGGTCTTCATATCCATCTTCCACAATCCAAACAGCGATATTTACATCAGTTTTCTTTTCTTCTTGGGTAGCATATTTGAAATATTTTGGGGTGATATTTTTGAGAAACCTTCTTCTAAATTCTTTTCAAAAAGGTTTATAAAACTGATTGATTACTAGGTCCGTAAACCGATTTCGATAGGTATAAATGATATAGTTATGTTTCCTAGAAAAGGATTTCTTGATTTCCTGATACTTCCCTAGAATAATTTTAATTCCTCTACGGTCTAGTGCTTGTAAATACTGTTTCAGTCTTTTATTCCCCTCTGGGTCTTTCAAAGGGTAAGCAGTGAAGTATTTGATGTCTACAATTTTCTCTCCGTAATTAAGATATTTCAAAGCTAAGGCTCTAAAATCTAGTCGGTAATATTTCTTTCAAAAGACTTTCAATGAATGAAAGACATTAAATCCATCTATGTATACGGCTACTCTGAGGGGAAAATGGGGTTGTGAAAGCATAGGTTTCTTCTTGTTTTGGGTAAATGTTTGTTTTACCTTACCCATTTTTATAGCAATTGCAAGATATTTTTGACAATAATATGTACCACATAACATCAAATACATCGGGCGAATTATGCGGACAATCTGGGCGAACGGTTTAATACATCGGGCGAACACGCAGGTTCGCCCCTACAAAAACACACGAACAATATAACACAAAAAAATAATGATTGCTACTAGATTATTTACTCTTTTTATTAGGGGTAATCATAACTTGCTTGATAGTCTTATCAAAATCACTCTCAAACATTCTCATTTCTCTATCTCTATACATTTGAAATTCTTGTTCAGCTTTTTCTATTGCTTGTTGATGGGAAATGCTGCCTTTGTCTGGTAAAACTTCCATTTTTAGAAGGGAAAGTTGCTCATCTAAATACTTAATCCAGTCGGTCATAGACATCGGATTGAGAGAAATAGCCTGCAATTCTGCATAATCCAAAAACTGGGAAGAAAGCAGATTTAATTTCTTTAATTCTTCTTCACTGAGATAATTCTTGGCTATTTTTACATCATCTTTTGTAATATACTGTCCCTTAAAATTTGTCATTCAAATCAGAGGCTTTTCATTGTCTACTCTCTCATAAATAACCTCAGCCGCAGTATGGTTATGCACTGCGAAATGCAGTTTATTCTGCACCGTGGCAAAGAACTCTTTGGTAATATCTTTCCTCGGGTCATAATCTATCGCCGTAGCATAAATATCCGTAATTTGTTGGTAAAAATTCCTTTCACTCGCCCTAATATCTCTAATCCTCTGTAAAAGTTCCCTAAAATATCTATTTCCCCCTTGTTTCAATCTTTCATCGTCCATCGCGAAGCCTTTTTGAATATATTCGTGCAGTCTTTTTGTTGCCCAGATACGAAAACGGGTCGCAATTTGTGATTGAATTCTATATCCAAGTGCGATAATCATATCTAAATTGTAATGACTAATATCCCTTTTTACCTCACGAGAACCTTCAAGTTGAACTAACAAGAAATTCTTGTGAGTTGGATTTTTTTGCAATTCTCCCTCTTTATAGATATTCTCAATATGCTGAGCGATATTTTGTTGAGTAGTATCATAAATTTCTGCGAGTTGTTTTTGGGTAATTCGTAAGTCTTCATCAATAAACTTTACATTGATAGTAGTGATACCATTTTCATCTTGATAGAGAAGAACTTGATTTGTTGGCATTCTGTATAAAATGGAAAAGATAAATCTAGTTATCCCGATTGTTCGGGAATTGTAGATTACGGATTTTATTTATCTTTGCAAGAGATTTTTGACAAAAAGAATGAGAAGAAATACAACTGAAAAATAAGTCCATAAACGATACGATACATTGCCCTCACAACCATACTTTCAATCTCTGCTTTCAAAGCCAAGCTTTTCCCTTGGTGGTCCTTGAAATATGATTTCCATTTGTCCTGCTGGAACAAAAAAAAATTTGGCAATAACTTTGACTTGTTTTTTATGACAAGATGAATAGGATAGATTTTATCCTACTCTTTTACTAGCATTTTTTCCTCTCTATGACTATAATCTTTGATGAAAAATCTCTTCTAGCTCTCTACACCGCAGAAAAGACCCCTGATAATATCTTCTTGACCTGAAAGGCGGGAACAGGAAAATCTACGCTTTTGCGTGCGTTTATCGCCAATACCCAGAAGAATATCGCCGTGCTGGCTCCGACCTGAATTGCTGCTCTCAATATCAATGGAAGTACCATTCATTCGTTTTTCAGGATTCCTCCCACCATCACGGAAAAGACCGTGAAAAAGGAAGCTCAGCGAGCTATCGGCAATCCGAAATTTACGGAGCTGGACGCTATCGTGATTGATGAGATTAGTATGGTGAGAGCAGATTTATTTGATTGTATCGATAAATATCTGCAAATCGTCTGTGAAAATAAACTCCCCTTTGGTGGGAAGCAGATGATTATGATTGGTGATGTATTCCAATTACCACCCGTGGTCACCTCTAATGAGAGTAGTTTTTTCAGAGAAGAATATCCCAATCCTTACTTTTTTTCTAGTAAGGTGATTACGAGTGGGAAATTCAAGTTTAGAATCCACGAATTGGAGCAGGTCTATCGCCAAAATAATCAGACTTTTTTGGATATTTTACAAGGCATTAGAACTAAAAATCTGACTGATGAAATGCTGGACCTCCTCAATCGTAGGGTGATTGAAGACGAAGAACGGGACATCGCACCCTGAGAAATGTATCTGGCGGGCAGAAATGACAGAGTGAACGAAATCAACACAAGAAAACTCGGACAACTTGAACACCCTCCGCATATGTTTCAAGCGAAGATAAAAGGTGCGATGAAGAAAAAGGAAAAATCCTATCCCAACGATGAATTTCTCCAACTCAAAGTCGGTGCTCAGGTGATGTTTATCGTCAATGATGGCGATGGAAGATGGGTAAATGGGACGCTGGGAACGGTAAGAGGAATTGAGAAAAACACCATCACCGTACAGATTTTCGGAGGCGAGAAAGTGGAAGTAAAGCCTTTTACACGAAATATGAGTCAATATGTCCATAATTCAGAACAGCACAGATTGGAAGCGGAGATTATCGGTTCCTTTTGCCAAATCCCTCTCAAATTAGCGTGGGCTTGTACGATTCATAAATCTCAGGGAAAAACCTTTGAAAAGGTGATTATTGACCTGAAAGGGGGAAGTTTCGCTCACGGGCAGACTTATGTTGCATTGAGTAGATGTAGGAGTTTGGAAGGTCTGAAACTGGTCGCACCTCTGTGTACGGAACATGTGATTTTAGATGAATGCGTGGTGGAATTTATGGACGAGAAGAAAATGGAAATGGCGATAGAGGTAGAGATGGAAATTCAAGATACCCCCCTGCTACCAGATTTTGCCACAGAAACTGAGAATCGGAGTGATACTCCAAAGGAAGTAGAAATGAAGTGGCGTGTTGATAAAAAAATCCCTAGCAAAAAGTGAAAAAGAGCTGACTGATGAACTACTTTACAGACGACTTTGGAACTGCTTCAGTCTGGGAAAAGTATTGCTGAAATCGCTGAAATCAGGGAACTCTCACATGGGACCATTGAGGAACATCTGATGAAGCTTTATGCTCTTGACCAACTGCCTCCATCAGAATTTATGAAATTTGTGAATAGGGACAATGTGGAAAAAGTGAAAGAGTCGTATCCCGTGTATGCTGAGACGAAGAGAATTGGGGAAGTAAAGAGAATGTTGGAAGAAAAAAATTTGAATGACATTTCCTACTTTGATATAAAAGTAGCAATTTCAATGATTGAAAAGGGAGAGTTATAATCCACCGAATCTCATATAATCTCCATCAGTCTCTATTCTACGTTAGATTCTCTAAACCATGTTCTTCAAATTCATCATCCCACATCCCACGAATAATTGAAAACTGTTGATAGTCTTCCTCGCTATTTCTAAAATCAGGTCCTCTCTTAAACTTTTTTTCAAAATCTCTTAAAGCTAACCTTTCTGCTAATTCATCAAATAAGATGAATTCTTTATATTCCTCTAAATATTCCAGAGTTGGTCGCTCAAATTCACCGCTCCAATACACCTCGCTTCCATGCTTTGAAATAAGAGTTGTGAAACCACGTTTTTCTGCTTCTTTCGCCATATCACACAAAATTTGACAAGCTTCCTTATCATACTCCTCTTCATCAGAGGTTTTAAAGCTATTCATTACCCATTCTCCTAGATAAAGCATCATAGCCGTTTTTTGAAAATGGTTGTTGTTTGAGGCAGTTTTTTGGGACATTATGACAAGAAAAAATAAAAAAAATCTGACCACTAGAAATATATCATATTATTAATAAGTTTCAAGTAAAAAAGTTAATTATCTACCATAGCACATAAAAAATAGGATTATTTACCCCACAAACGACACCATCTCCTTAATATGCTCCAAAATAAATCTGACTCCTTTTGGACTGAACAAAATCGCATCATACACAAATCCACTCGACATCGTCCTTTCCGCAGTATACATTCCCACTTCACCAGATTTTTCGTTGACGACCGTTCTTTTCTTTCAACTTTGTCCTTCTATTTCTGAGAGTAAACCCTTGCTTTTCAATCGTGCATTGATTTGGGTATTGGCTACAACAATACCAAATTGCTCTTTAATAACCTTTGATAAAATACTAACACTTGGGTCAAAATTTCTCTCCTGAAAAGAACTGACCACATTCTCAACCTTCTGCAACCGCGATGCTTCTTGGTCTGCATTTCTTTGAAGTAAGTACAAGCGGGCTTTCTCCTCTTTGTGCTTGGCAAGTTCTCCTATTTTCTCAGATAAAGTGAAGAGTTCCGCAATGTCGAGGTCTTCGATGTCGTGCAAGAGCATCGTGAGTTTTTGTGAGTAAACCATTTTTTATAGTATAGAGTATAAAACTTTAATCAGTCAGACTTTTCTTTCCTTTGAGATATTTTTCAATTCTGTTTCTGTCTTCCATTTCTTGTTCATTTTTAGCGTAGATTTCAAGAAACTGAATGAATTGGATTTCCTGTTTTGTATCGTCATAAGCATAAATAAGTCTGAGTTTGGACGCACTTTGAAGCGATGCACACCTGACTTTTTTCATTTTATAAATTGGAAGGTAGATTTCTTCTCAAAGATTATTAATCTGCACGGTAAGTGGGGGTATAGGATTTTGTTCCAAAGCATCTTTCACATCTTGAAAATCCTTCTCCAAAGAGGGATATTTTTTGCTTAGATGTTTGAAATCCTTATCAAATTCATCACATTGTAAAAATTTAGTCGTCATCATCTTCTCGTTCGCTTACGGCATAAAGCTCATCACGATACCCTACCAATCCATAAGAAATCACTTTCCCCATCTTTTTTGTCGCCTTCCAAGGCATATCTCAATGTGACCATTCACTTAATTTTTCAGCATTCCAGTCTCCATATTTATCTATCACATAATCTAATTCTGCAAGTTCTTGACCATTTAGCATACTCAAATCAGGTTCGACAAGAGGCATAATTTTTTGTTGGGTATACTGAAAATAGGGCACTTCCAGTTGTCTAATTTGATTTTCTGCTTCCATTTGAGCGATAACGGTATCCATTATTTGAGGCACAGGACCTCTGGGCATTTTCACATAGTCTACTCCCGTGATACTCTCATAATATTTTTCAAAATGATTGAAATCAGCAAAATAAAGCAGTTTATTTAATACGGTTTTTCAGATATTCGGCTTCTGAGCACATTTATTGAGAAGATAGAGAAAAGCCTGCTTGAATTTGTAATGTTTGTCTTTCTCTTTGGGAAGAGGTGCTTTTGAAGGTTGAGGCTTATCATTGAGGAAGTCATCAATACTCATTTCAAAAGTAGTAGCGAGTTTGCTGAGTTCAGACTGCTTTAATTCTCTTTCTCCTTGTTCGATTTGAGAAAAGGTGACCCTACTCACACCGAGGATTTGAGCCATTTCTTCTTGGGAGAGATTAGATTTTTGGCGAAGCTGTTTGATTTTTTCTCAGATTTTCTTTTGAAGCATTGGAAGGGTGGGGAAGGGGTAAAAGCTTTTTAACTTTTTGTAGTATAAAGAAAATTATACATTTTGCAAGAGAAAATGTATAGTTTTATTACATTAGTTTAATACCTAAAAAAGTATATAAATTTTGGAAGTTTTTTCAAAAGAAATTCAGATTTTTGGAATCAGGATAGGAAAGTAGAAATGAGGCACTAAACCATCTAAACACAAAACAATCAAAATTATTTAATAAATAAATCCGCCCCCGTATTCATAAACCCATACAACCATAACATATCTTCATTGTTCAATGCCATACATCATATGGTCCAATCAGACTGAGACCCTCATCCATGTATCATAATATAATTTCAGAGTTTTGTATTCTGATTTGGGGTTTGTTTGCTACGTATAGCACTTTTAATTCAAGTATATTCATTTCCATTTATATCTCCTGCTATCAAACCTTCTATTGCATCTTGAGTATTAGGATAGCTAACCATTAACGATCCCAATTTTCATCCAGTCTTTGGATTTCTTCAAAAACTACTCGCTGGATTTTTTAAACAAATATAATATTTCCCTTCCGGAGTATTTCAATCTCCAGAAATCGTTTTATCACCTTCTCACCGTGGAGATAAGGCTATTTTCAATTCCTTTACTTGGTGCTTTCAAAATTGATCATAGACTATCATTTTTCTGGCAGATTTATCAACTATAATTACCTTCTCGGTAGTAGGCTTGAAAAAATCATTTGAAGTATCTACAGTATTATCTGTTAAGGCAGTTTTTTCAATCCAGACTTTTTTTCCTTTAATTTCTATACATAATAAATTATCGGTAGATTCTTTTTCATTAATAAAACTTTCACGTAAAAAAGTTCATGCTGGCATTTTGGTAAAGACCTCTTTTCAAGAGCTATCTTTGTAAAGAGGAGTTTCTTTTTCGATAAAATAGCGAATAGTGTCTTTTGTAGACATTGCTTCTACCTGGAATGTTGAACTTACTGATGTCAATGGAGAGGGGGTGGAGACAACTTCATATAATTCGCCAGCTTTATACACAGCAGATGAAACAGCCGTATTTGGAGAAACTTTGGCAATTCCTGCTAGTTGGCTCGCCAACAAAAATCCTGTAGCGATTGTTTTAAGAGGTTTCATAAATAAAAAAAGGAAATAAAGAACAATTTTATCACACAGGTTCTGGCTCTGATCGTATTGGTTCAGACATTGATTCAGTGATTTCATTTCACCATTCCTCTATCTCTTCTAGATTCACTTTGCTAGTTATATAGTTGTAATATGGACTATTGTCAGGCATTACAGTAGCATTAGCAAAATAGTCAGCGTGAGAAACAGGCTTATCTATTCCCTTTTTGCCTTTATAATAGGATAATAAATCTGAAAAAGAGGCTCATTTTGCCTTGAGTTCAAAAATCTTATCAATACAGTGTTCTGTAGACGCACCTTTACCTGTGTCCGTATAAGCAAACATGAGTCCTTGTATCCCTACCTTAGTATATTTTCCAAGTTTGTTTGCATTCCAGCACCCACCGTCTATCAGAATATCATTCTGTTCTACTTTGTTTTGTTTCCCAAGAACATATGCCATTTGATCCGTGTTATAACAATGTCCCCTCAAAGCAAATAAGTTATAATTCTCTCCAAGGCTTGCAATATTCGCTTCATAGTTTTCATCTTTCAATAATACAAGGGTCAATCTATCATTTCATTTTTTCAATATTACTTTATTAACCATTACATCATCAATATTGTTTTCTATAGAGAATCCTTTATCTTTGAACTTTTTTACATTTGAAAAGAAAAAATCTTTTCCTCCTCCGTGTCCCTCATTATCAAACAAGAACAAACCATTGATTTGTTTTTGACTAAACACATCAACGTTGTATATTCCCTGTTCTTGTTCACTTTTTTGGATTGCTTGTGCAATTCCTTCATCTCTTTGAATTACAGTATCTAGTACACTTTGTAAATGAGGGTGATTCTTCATTACCTCATACTTCAACAAAAATCATTTTTTCAATCCTTCATTTTCTAAAATGCCTTGTTGCAAGATAGATAAAATTTCCTCCTTTTTGATGTACGAACCTAATCGTTTATCTAGATCATTCATTTTATTTCTCATTAGGGAGGTCGTCATAGCAGAAGTCAATAAAGCTTCTCTGATATTATCATTTTTTCCCTCTCGTGAAGCCACAATACTATCAATATGATCAAATATATTTCCAGAGCCTATTCTGGATAATAATTCCTCATAACAGGCATTAAAAGCAGAAATCCCTTCATTCATATTCAAAGCAACCATAAAAATGTCTTTATCGGAGAGCTGTTTGATAGTTTCCATAAATTTTTTTGGATTTTCTTCTTTCATCCAAAATAAGTTCAATCCTCTATTTCTTCGTTGATTTACCACATCAAAAATACTAGCATTATTTGCATGATTAATTGTTCCATCCCTCATATCTTCTTCAAAATCTGCAAATGCTTGCTCCTGCACGGTATATAAACGTTCCACTAATTGAACAACTACATCTGCTTGTGCCTCCTTGATAGCATTATCTTCGGTCAAAGCACGAGCTTCTTCCATAAGCTTTACCGCTTCTTGCTCTAAGAGAGAAATAGGAGCATTTGTATCGATGTATCCGTCTAGCACTGATGTGCTACCATAACTATCTTGCATCCTGATTTCCATTCTACTTAATATCATGCGAGCATTTGCATACAAGGTCTTCTGGTCAAGTATGGTAGATCAATTTTCCACCTCTTCTTCTGGTTCTTTGATTTGAGTAAGCTTATTTTGGATTTCCTCTTTGGAATGTCTTTTTTCTTCCATTCTTCTTCTAACTCTTTCGCCGAGTTCATCATCCAAGACTCCTCCACTTATTTCTGGCATTTTATTAATAGTTAAAAAGTAAAAAATTATCGAACCTGATTAAGCAACTCTTGCGTTTCTTCTTCATTATGCTGGTCTACAAGATATTCCTTCACTTTGAGCCCTTTCATCTGAAAAAGTTGATTAAGATACTCAAGAGTTTTATTATTCTCTCCCATTTCATTCTTTTTTTTCGTGATATATGCCTGTACCTTGGAAGGATCTGTCAAGACTCCATAAAATTCATCAAGTTCAGTAGATATAGGTTCTTCAATAACTTTTTCTAAGAGTTCATTATTCTTGGGATCATCTCAGAGGAGCGGGACTAAGACTGTTTTCAAGGCAGTTTTTTTTCTCTCATAATCCAAAAGCTTGAATTGTTGTAAGGATAGCATTTTATAGCTTATAAAAAATAAATATAATTAATTATACTCATATATATATCAAAAGTCAAAAAAATCTGCATTTTTTTCCACAAAACGAAAAAATCTGACTTCCCTTCACAGAAAATCAGCTTTTTCTTATTATGACAAGAAAGACCTTCTATACTATTCCCCTAGAAGCCAATTAATTACATTTATTTGCTTAACCCCCTCATAATTACTCTCGTGAATATCTGTGGTAAGTAAAATCTTTTCATAATTGTCATGGATAGCCTTAAATGGTCTCAATTCTCTCTGCAAAGTATCGGAATGTGCTACCGTGTAAGAAACTTGATAATATACAATTTCGTTAGTTTCAGGATTTCTAGCAACGAAATCTACCTCTTCGTCTCAATGTTTACCGATATGCACGATATTTCCCCTTCTCAGTAATTCAAAATATACTACATTTTCTAGAATATATCCTAAATCCATAGATTTAGCATTTCCTAAAATAGCTCTACGGAAGCCCAAATCTGCTACATAATATTTCCCTAATGTTTGTAAAAGCTGTTTCCCTTTTATATCTCGTCTATCTACTTCGTAGAATATCAAACCAGAAGTGAGTGCTTCTAAATATTTATCCACGGTATTATAGGAAGTTTTATCATAATGTGCAGTTAAATAATCAGAGATTTTTTTAGATGACACAATTCCTCAGATATTATCAAGCAAAAACTTCGCAATATTATTAAAGGTCGTTAAATCGGTAATTCCAAAACGGGTAATAATATCTTTATTGATGATGGTATTGAAAATTCCCATCAGATAATCCATAATCGCAGTTTTTTGGTTATTCACGAGAAAATTTACCACTTCTGGGAATCCTCCATAAATTAAATAGTCATTAAAAAGCAGATCTACTCTACTCTTATCTGAAAATGCTGAGAGGTATTCACGAAATGAAAACGGATAAATTTTTAATTCAACATATCTACCTGTCAATAGAGTTGCCAATTCTCATGAAAGGTAATAAGAATTTGACCCTGTGATATAAAGATCGATATCTTCGCGAATGAAGAGGCTATCTACTACTTTCTCAAAATTTTGTACCATTTGAATTTCATCGAAAAATACATAATTTTTCCCTTTTTTTAAGCGGTCTATGACAAAAGTATGCAGTTTTTTGTACTCTAAAAGTTCTTCATTCGCCAGATCCTCAAAATTTATGGAAATGATATTCTCTGGCAAGACTCCGCTTTCTATCAACTCTTGACGAAAAAGCTCTAATAAGGTTGATTTTCCTGAACGGCGAATTCAGGTAATTACTTTGATTAGCGGTTTATCGCGATAAAGTCTGAGCTTAGCGAGTTCAAAATCTCTTTTTATCATTGAGAATTTTTGGAATAATTAAAAGTTTTTTCATTCCATTGAAAAGACTATACGAATTTCAAAAGTTTTTTCAATAGAAAAATCTCACAAAACAAAAAAATCTGACTTCCAGAGGTCTAGATTTTTCTGATTTTCATTATGGAACTTTTTTGGAATTTTAATCAAAAAGAAACATAAAGTTTTCTAAGGGGAATGTAATCTCTTTCGTTTTTTTTCTTTCTTTCGTTTTTTTTTCACTTTTATCTATTAAAATGTGATTTCTTAATTTTACACTGGATTCTCCTGCCGTTTCTATCTAACAATCATTGAATAGCTACTCAAACAAAGCCTTCTAAAAATACTCAATTTCCCGTGCTATCATCCAATAATTTCTTGGAAATTGGAACAAAATCTATCAAATTCATATTATCATATACCATTTTTGGTCTACTAAATCAGAATTTTATAGCTAATTTGTCAACATCTGATGGCAATAACCAAAAATTTCCTATTTTGATATCTAAAAGTGTATTTTGAAGATTAGGCTCTTTATATATTGTTTTACCATCTTGGATTTTACCTCACCAATTTTCTAAATAAAAATAGACTTCTTTATCTCAAAACTCCTGCTCAAACCTAGTTTCCAACTGATCTAAATCGTACTGAGATAAAGTCCAATCATTTAAAGAAGCCTTAATAGTCCTGCCTCAAATGTGAGGTCTATGTCAGTCCCGATAAATTAGACGATTTTCTCCATCAATCTTTTCTGTCCACCTCATCGGCAGTCGAGATAAATCTGTAAAATAATCTGTAAATGAGTCCGTATCAAAAATATGTTTCCCATCTATCTGAGGAAATGGTCATTGAATTTTAGGAAATTCTCTAAATGATTCCATAGAAATTGTAGTTTCCATCGGAGTTATTCTTGTAAATAAAAGTTTGACATAGGAGATGTTAACTACTTTTTAGTGAAAATCAAGTAGATTTTTGATGATTTTTTCTATCTAGTAAAAAAAAAGGAAGCAAAAGTCTGCCTCCTTACTTCTTAATTATTCCTTCTTAATTTTTACTACTTCTCATCAGCATCAATCGAACTCGTTGCCTCAATTCCATTCTACCTTCTGGATTATCTATCTGGGTCATAATTCCGTTTTCTTTTAGAGCTTGTAGGTGTTTCATGTAGTAAGGCTTCCCGCCGTTGTAAGTGGTACCATACAGCAGTCTGGAAAGAATTGTTCAGAATTGAGCACGGCTTACTTGTGCATACGGTTGGAAGTAGTCCATATCTATCCCCATCAAACCTAACGAACAGGCTTTCACAGCATAGTCTTTCATTTCCTGAGATTCCCAAGCGTTAGAGCCATCTTTTCGATGGCATTCAGCAGGGACTTTTTCTGGAAGGGTCCAACCTAAGGCGTTTAGAGCGTAATTGACGACCATTTTAGCGAGATGCTGACGAATAACGGTTCCATCAGGAGTCGCGTTTGCCATCGGGGCAAGGGTGGTGATGTTGTGGTTGTAGGCTCGTTGATAAGCGGTCAATATTTCGTTATTTGTAGGGACCACGCTTGCGTTGTCCTCCTGCTTATCGTTTGGTTGTTCATTTGTTAATGGGTCTTTGTCGGACAGGGCAAGCCCTGTCCCTACCTTATCATTTGTTGTTGGGTTCGTTCCACATATTCAATCGTAATATGAAGACGAGAAATCTCCGTTGGGACAGTTATCTTTTGAAGCAGAACTTCCACCTCCCCCACCTCATCAAGATGGAGTATTTGGATTTGAGGGATTGATAACTGTTGGACTAATTCCCTCTATCACATTTCAAGTATCGTTTAAGGCTTGCAAGATAATATCAAGTTCTTTCGTAATTCCATTATAAGTAATCGTATAAGGTAAAACAACATTACTTACAACTCCACCACTTAGATTTCCGATCACAATCCCATTATCTAAAATATCCAAATTCTCGTCTACATCTTTTACTAGAACTTCTGTTTCTCCCGTATAAGAGGTGGTAGCAAGAATAAATTTGAATTGATCGTTATCTTTCAACTGATAATTTACTGTTCCCATATATCCTACATCTCTCAAAAACTCGATTTTGAATTTCTTAGTTTCTACTCGTCCTCCAATTCTGAAATCTCACGAAGAAGGTAAAGTCAGTGTTCATTTATGAGTATTAATCCATTGAGTACCTTCAACATAATTTAATCGTGAATGTCCACCCCCAGTTAGAGGAATAAATACATAATCTACACCCGTTTTTCCTCTATTTCTCCAAATAGTATCATAAGCATAATCTTGAGAAATATCCACTCTACTATCATTATCTCCATGAATAAGATAGGTAGCCGATAAAGTATTATAAGCCCCAATCAGACCAGCATCTCTTGCATCATAAGCTTCTTGATCTTCTATAGAACCATTCACTGAAGGGAATCCCGTTGGATGATAAGCAAGTCCACCTGTTCAGGTTCTTATTCTCATAGCATCTCTATCAGAATTAATTTGAGGATTAGTTTCAATAGTATATCGCTTAGTTAAACTAGATACACTTGCCGAAGCATAAACAGAACTAAACATATCAGGATATCTTCCCGCACAAACTAATGCTCTTCCTCCGCCTCCAGAAGCACCCATTAAATGTACTCATTGTGCAGAATCGTAATATCCTGAAAGGATTGTTTGTAAATGTAATGCAAGTTCATACATATCTCTACAATCATATCAAAACGCATTTGCAGATCCTTGTGAATTACCTTTCCCTCTTGTGGCTAGAGTTGCAGCAATAAAACCATAATTATTTCTCATCCCTTTCATTTCAGAAGGATAAGATGCTGTTTGTGCGTTCCACGTATCAGAGGTAATCACAATTCCTCCACTTTGATTGGTAGTATAATACACATTATAATAGATAGTTAATCCATCACTAGTAATAAATGTCTGATTTTCTAAATTTTGATTTTCTGGCAAAACTATATTAATTTCTCAAGTTCACAATACATCCATAATGAAAGTAATATCTTCGCTAGTAGGTACTCCTGCCCAAATACCAACCGTATCAATATATCCATCAAATCCCCTCGTAGCAGCAGTTTCACTGACTATACGCCCAAATTCTAAAGTTGAATCAGTACTTGGTTTTAATGTTTCCAATCCTGAGCTTACAAATACTCCATTAGTATAGGTGGCATATTGTGTTCCGTCATAGGAAAAAATAAGATCATACCATACTCCTGTTGCTGGTTGATTAAAAGTAAGAGATTTATCTAAAATGGTTGCTGTTCAAGTAGAGGAGGTAAAGATATTAATACGGCTTCCGCTTCGTCCTCCTATGAACCATTGAGCATTAAATCAGCCTTTCCACCTTGCCATTAAGACTTCATAACTGTTATTATTAATTGGGGCTAAACTTGTATACATTACTCTCATCGCAACCGTAAACCCTCACGAATTAGCATTATTCAAAACGTCATTTACATTTTCACTTACACCATAATAAAGTGATCTGCCAGCCTGTCTAGCAAATTGGGCAGCATATCCACCATTGCCATTACTCACAATAGCTGCATCTCCTGTAGCTGCTGTTTGTCCACCGACTATATCGGTAGTATTCCCGTCTTCAAAGTCTACATAAAAGACAGGACTTCTATCCATAGCTAGACTTACATTTGCTATTCCAAAGAGGAATAAGATAACCCATCAGACTGCTAAAAATCAGAGTTTTTTCATCATAAAAATTTTGTAGAAAGTAAAAAGGGTATGCGTTGGTAGACATACTCCCGTTTATCGTAATGAGTCCAAAGAATAAGGGGACAATTTACGGTTCACGGGGTGTCTAAGCCGCCACAAGTTCCCTACGAGAGGACAATTTGCGTTGTGAACCGCAAAAAGCCCGCTTTTTCTCGTAAAAAAACAAAAAATGGCAACTTAGACACTTGCAATATAGGATTGAGTGAATGAAATGCAAGAGAAAAAATGTGTAAAATAGAGAAAATACAACCCAAAAATGGTATTTTATACCTATCGGATGAAATATAGCGACAAACACGGTAGGGGCAGACCTGCGTGTCTGCCCTATAACATCAAATAATATGTACCCTAAAATGATATAATAACATTACTCAAAAACATCAAACATATTGGACAAATACAAAAACATCACACCCATCGGGCGAACACGCAGGTTCGCCCCTACATTATACATACAAACACAACCATACAACACATTAAAACAAAATTCCCACAAAACGAAAAAACCTGATTCCCCTTGTTCTCCCTGATAGGGGAGATCCCGCAATACTGCGGGAGAGGGGTTATCAGCTTTTTTCTTATTATGATATGCTTACAATAGGATAATATATTACACATTTTCAAAAGAAACAAACTCGTTCGACCGATTAGTACTTCTTTGCTCAATCCATTGCTGGACTTACACATGAAGCCTATCAAACCGCTAGTCTCGCGGAGGTCTTATTCTCATAAAGAGAGAGAGAAATCTAATCTTGAGACAAGTTTCCCACTTAGATGCTTTCAGCGGTTACCTTTTCCAAGCATAGCTATCCAGCGGTGCTCCTGGCGGAACAACTGGTACTACCAGAGGCTTGTCCATCCCGGTCCTCTCGTACTAGGGACAGCATCTCTCAAATTTCTTACGGTTGCAGTAGATAGGGACCGAACTGTCTCACGACGTTCTGAACCCAACTCGCGTCCCGCTTTAATGGGTGAACAACCCAACCCTTGGGACCTTCTACAGCCCCAGGATGCGACGAGTCGACATCGAGGTGCCAAACGGAATCGTCGCTATGAACGCTTAGATTCCATTAGCCTGTTATCCCCGGAGTAACTTTTATCCGTTGAGCGGATCCCCTTCCATATGGAAGATCCGGATCACTTTCGCCTACTTTCGTATCTGTTCGACCTGTCAGTCTCACAGTCAAGCTTGCTTATGCGAATACACGTCCACCACGGTTTCCATCCGTGACAAGCAAACCTTTGCACGCCTCCGTTACTTTTTAGGAGGCACCAGCCCCAGGTAAACTACCCAACTGACACTGTTCCCCAACATAGGGGTTAGAAATGCTATATATAAAGAGTGGTATCTCAATTTTGCCTCCGCGATAGCCAAAGCCACCGCCTCAAAGGCTCCCACTTATACTGAGCAACACATACTACATTCCAATATCAATCTATAGTAAAGCTTCACAGGGTCTTTCCGTCTAACTGCAACTACCTGGCATTTTTACCAGGATTGTAATTTCACCGAGTCTAAGGACAAGACAGTATGGGGATGATTGTGCCATTCATGCGCGTCAGAACTTACCTGACAAGGAATTTCGCTACCTTAGGACCGTCATAGTTACGGCCGTCATTCACCAGTGCTTAACCCTCGAGCTTGCACAAGAGAGCATAACATTCTGGCATTGGACAGGCATCACTTGCTATACATCCTCTTGCGAGTTAGCAGCAAGCTGTGTTTGTGATAAACAGTTCCCCCCACGTCTTTTGTTGCAGCCCATATTGCTATGGGCAGGGCTTATTTCGAAAGTACGCCCGCTATTTTGCCAAGTTCCTTATCCATTAGTTATCTCGATTGCCTAGGTATACTCTACCAACCTACAAGTGTCTGATCTCAATACGAGTTATATATCCATAAGTTTAGTGGGTTTTCTTGGCACCAGAACGATAAGAATTCATCCCGACAAGTCGGGACGTCCCGATCAAACTCGCTATCAATGATTGCGGATTTTCCTACAACCACCTCCTAACCGAAGTTAGAAAAGCTGATTTTTTCGACTCATATCCTTAACAAGCTCTTACAAATCCCAATGCGTAACCACATCACTGAATATATAAGTACTGGAATATTAACCAGTTATCCATCGATGTACCTTTTCAGGTATCACCTTAGGTCTCGACTAACCCTACGACGATGAACGTTGCGTAGGAATTCTTAGGTTTTCGGCAGCAAAGATTTTCGCTTTGCGTCGTTACTCATGTCAGCATTTTTACTTCTTACTAGTCCACACAACCTCACAGTTATGCTTCATCCTGTAAGAACACTCTCCTACCACACTACACAATGAAGTGTAGGTCTTCAATTTCGGTATATAGCTTAGCCCCGTTACATCTTCGGCGCATCTTCACTTGTCCAGTGAGCTGTTACGCTTTCTTTAAAGGATTGCTGCTTCTAAGCAAACCTCCTGGATGTCAAAGTAAAAACACCTCCTTTACCACTTAGCTATACTTTAGGGACCTTAATTAGAAGTCTGGACTGTTATCCTCTCGACTACGAAGCTTGCCCCCGCAGTCTCACTCTGTATTATTCCTACTAGCATTCGAAGTTTAACAAGATTTGGTAATGTCTCTCGACACCCCTAGTCTTATCAGAGCTCTACCTCTAGTAGCACTAAAATACAGGCTGCACCCTAATGCATTTCGGAGAGAACCAGCTATCACGTTATTCGATGAGCTTTTCACTCCTAGACACAGGTCATCGGAAGGATTTGCAGCTCCAACCCGTTCGGTCCTCCAAGTCAGTTTCCCAACTCTTCAACCTGCCCATGCCTAGCTCATAACGCTTCGGGTCTAATAATACTAACT
>JAISKI010000027.1 GCA_031261265.1 Candidatus Peribacteria bacterium | reverse complement strand
GATCTTTTGGGGCTAACGCCCCAAAACCTAACAACAATCTCACAATATGCTAGGTATGGACCAATCCAACAAACACTTTTTTAATTCCTATAATCTGGTTTTTATTTGGACAGCAATGGAGCGAAAAAGAGGCTCTGCCTCTTTCGCTCTACATTGTTCTACAAATCAAACTTGCTGTTTCAGCTAATTCTTTATTTGTGCAGTGTAAATATAGACTTGTTGTAGTGATACTAGAATGTCCTGCAATCTTTTGGATTCTATAAATATCAGCTCATTTTCTAGCTAGATTTGATAGGTAAGTATGCCTTAACGTGTGAGCTGTGAAAGAAATTTTTGTTGCTTTGGATATTCTCCTCATTAAATTTGAAACTCTCCGTTTTTGCCATCCTATAACGGTCTCACCTTTATTTTTTAAATTTTTACATAATTCTATAGTTTCTACGGGAGGGAAAATTGATCTAAGTTTGGATCCTTTCCCTATGATATTAATTTGATACACTTCCCCTAAATTTATTGCTTTTTCTATTTGTTCGTTTGTTATCGTACAAATCTCTGCTAATCTAACTCCTGTTGTAAGGAAAAGTTGTATAATTGCTTTATACTTCAAGTTTTTTTCTACATAATTTTTGATTTTTTCGATTTCATTTTCTCTTAAAAATTTTGCTTCTTTCAAAACTGTTTTTACGGGCAAAATTTGATAATTTTCTATTGTTTTCAAACCCTTTATTCTGCAAAACTTAAAAAAACTTCTTATTTGGTGACTTTTTGTTGCTTGTGTATTGGGTTTTCGCTTTTGTTTTCTTATGTATTTTTCAATTTCTTCAGCTGTGGTTTTTTGCCAATTTTCAATTTTTCAAATTCATTCAAAAATATTGGAAATATCCTTATTGTACCTAGTGATAACGGTTTCAGGACTTCCTTTTCTTCTTTGATATTCTCCGTATTTTTTCAGTACAAGAGAAAGTGTTGGATTTTTTTTCATTTGTAAAAAATAGAATATAAAAATATAAACTTATTTTATCTATTTTTGTTTTTTTGTCAAAATGTCTTGTTGAGGATCCCGCCATAAACTTTTTTTGTTTTTTCCTTCTTTTTTTTTCTTAGCGTAGCAAAAAATAAAGCCGTTAAAAATCAAGCAAAAAGACTTTTCCACGTGTTGCGGAGCTAGAGAAAAGTCGCATTTGCGTAGACTTTTTGGAGTTAAGTTTTGCAAAAAGTCTTGATTTTTAACGGCTTTATTTACAAAATGAGAGCGAGAAAAAAAGAAAAAATTTCCGCTGAAATGTGTGTTGACAAAATCCACAAAAAAAAAGTTAAAAAAGTCTTGCAATTAAAAAAATAAAGAGTATTCTCCAAATTGAATTGAGGCGATCTTTAACAAAATTTTAGGAAGGTTCTAAAACCCTATTTTCTACCTAGTCTTTCTAAGATTTTGTAATTCTATATATATATGCTCACCAGACCAAGCGTCGATATCTTCTTCATACGAAGCATCAAAGTACTTGATACCGAGGTTTTCAATGAAGAGTTGGAATTCTTTTGGCATACATCGTCCACTGGTTTTGTGGCGAATGCCCACCCCAGCAAAAGGGATATGGAGGAGTTCTTTGATGTGTTCCTTTTGGAGAATTTGTGTAATGGAGGCTTTCATTAGGGGGACTTCTGAGAGGTTTCGTCCGCCACCGAGATAGAATTTCATAGGAGTAAGTGGGAAGGGATAAAGGGTTTATCGGTTCTTAAAGTAGGAATTTTGAGAAAGAAATCCAGAGAAAAAGGCTGAAAAATTTTTTATTATAGTATAATGCAAAAATCGGAGAAATAATCCGCCGATTTCTGTTTTACGATTTAGTAGTCTCAAATACAAAACTACTATGTTTGTTTCGATAACCATTTCGATAGGTGCCACGCTCCATAAAGAGCGATTACGACTCCTGTCCATTGAACCAATGAAAGTCGTTCTCCAAGTAATAGAGTTGCACCAAGAATAACCGCAGGTGTTTCTCCTTGGGCAAGGATACTCGCCTCGGTTGTCGGCAAATTTTCAAATGCGACTAGATTAGCAATCCAATAGAGAAATCCCCCTATAAATGCAAATCCAAGAATAACGAGAGCAACTTTGGGTTCAGAAATCGCTGACCACGATGAGCCAATACTCAGCAAAGTACCAACAATTCCCATCCCCATAGAGGAATAAAAACACTTTTGGAGTGGCTTCGCTTTTGCACGAGCGAAACACTCATACAAAATACCGTTCATCAATGTTCCAAATAACGACCAAGCAAACCCTGTCCAATTAAAGTTTCCACCCCAACGAGCAAGGATTACTCCTCCCAATATTAACACTAAACCAATAATTGATGCTAACGAAATCTTGCGACCCGTAAAAGCACCAATAATAACATTTACCAATGGAGTTGCTGTAATTATGATAATTGTTGGACCAGCACCCCAATTTCTAATTCCTTCAAACAACCCAAGAGTTGCAAGAGGTAATATTACCGCAATACCTATCGTGTATTTATCCACACGACCGACATTACCACGAAGCCCAATAAGTGCTATTATAGCAGTCAGAAAGCCTCGAAAAACCATCAATTGTGTTGGGGAAAACATATCCAACACATTGACGAATGGTAGAGCAATACCGGCTGTTAACCAAATACCGATAATCCCTACAATCCCAATTGAAGTTTTCTTTTCCATAAAAATTTCCTATTTATTTTATTGTTATTTTTGTTCGGCATTGCTGATAAGAAGATATTTTTACCCTTATCAACATTTACATTATAGCTAATAATAATATAATGTCAAGTCTAAATTCAAAAAAAAGTAGGTGTTTCTTAGAAATACGCTTATGAACTGGTTATATGTTTCAATGGATTTCTTTTCTAAACCCCTTCGCTTCGCTCTTCCCCCTCAATAGGGGGAAACCCACTACACTTTTTTTGCTATTTCTTTGGCTCTTTCTTGGATTTGAGTTTCCAGATAATATCCTACTCAGTCCAAATTTCCCAACACTTCTTCATTACTAACTCTGATAATTTTAACCCCAAAAGTATTCAGACTTTTTGTTCTCATTTCATCGTATTCTGCTTGTGCTTCTTCTTTATGATAACCGCCATCAACTTCTATTCACAATTTAAGCTCTGGACAATAAAAATCCAAGATAAAATTCTCAATAGGTTTCTGTCTTCTGAATTTGTATTTCAATTTCTTCCCCTTCAAGATACAATGTCGCACCAACGCTTCTGGTTTGGTCATTACTTCTTTCAACCTGTTGATTTGAGCATAAGGAATAAGTTTTGAATGATAATAGTAGAACGCATAATAGCTCATTTCTCTTCTAATATCAAATAAAGTGTGAATAGTCTTCCCCTATTGAGGGGAAGTACCCCGAAGGGGGGATGGGGTTTAGAAAAAAACATCAATGGGGTTTAGAAAAAATCTCCTATTTCTTCAATTCCTTCGCTATCGTCTGCAAATACTCGTCTTTCAATTCTTCGTGAGTATCCAACAACTTATTCACCACCAGCTGAGTCGTGGAGATAACCCCATCCGTCCGCTCCGCTTCCAATTCCTTCTGCATTCTTTTTCCTTTTGCTTCTGCCTCTTGCACGATGACTTCTCCTTTACTCATCGCCAAATCCAAGACTTTTTTCCTCTCCTCATCGGCAATCATCTTCCCCTCGCTGAGAATGGTTTCCTTTTTCTTGTTGGCTTTCGTGATGATTTTATTGCTCTCTTTTTTGGCGAGTTCAATCATTCTAGCGTATTCATCATCGGCAAGTTTCAGCTTTTTAATCAACTGTTTCCTCTCTTCTATCGCTTTGATAATCTTATCACCAAAAAGCCACTTCGCGAGAAAGAAGAGAATAGCGAAATTCACGATTTGGGCAATGAGGAGGTCGATTTTGATGTCCATTGAAGTAAAAGAGAAATAAAAGGCTGATTATTAGTGATTATCAGGATTAAATACCTTGAGAAATTCTTCCACATTAGGATAAAGATCTAATTTTTTTGCCTCTTCTTTAGTAAAAAAACCTATTTCTACACACTCCTCAGAAGGAGTAATATGAGCAAGTTCTCCTTCATCAATTAGCGTTTCATACAGAACATTTGCAATCCGGAAATCTTTCAAATTTTTTGAGGTGACAAAATAAGCAGGAGTATCACTTACTTTTTTTGCATGAATATTCATTTCCTCCTGAAGCTCTCTTGCAATTCCCTCTTGCGGATTTTCTCCTCGATCTAGTCCTCCTCCAGGGAATTCCCAACGTCCGTTATCTTCCTTATTCAAGAGAAACTTCTTTTCTTTATCTAAAATCAATGCTTTTGCACTAATCCTATAAAAACAAGAAGGAATTTGCTGTTCCATTATGATAGATATGAAAATAAAAGAGAAATCTCGTAAGCAACCCCCGCCCCTATTCGATAGAAGGCTGAATTTACTTCTTAAAATTATCAGAGAGTACTAAGTCCATTCGGAAAAATTGCTCTCCTTTCTCAAAATTAAATTGTGCTGTAAAATCTGTGATATATGTATTCGTGGTGAGTGCACAAACATTTTCTATATTTAATGAGGTGATCTCTGTTAGTATCGCTTCCATCAGACTTTTCCCGATACCTTGATGTCTTTGACTTTCGTGAACGTAAATATTTTCTAATTCAGCTTTCTTAAGAGAATGATTGAGATTTCCTATAATAAACCCCACTATTTTTTTCTCTTCTCTATTTTCTGCAACATAGATAAGGACATCCTCTTTATTGATACAATTCTTTAGAATTTCTTTTGGTCGGAAGGTGATGGTTCCTTCTGAGGTTTCAAATCCTTTAACATTTTTTCCTAGCTCTCGAACTTGATCTACATCGGCTAGAGTTGCTTTTCTAATGGTAGTCATCAGTTGGTATAGAGAATATAAAAGGCTGATCTTTTTGTATATAACCCCTCTTCCGTCGTCCTCATCGGATAGGGACGAGCCCTATCCCTACTTGTCCTCCTACTTGTCCTCCTCCCTCTCCCCTGACAGGGAGACAAACTCTGTGCAGAAAACGATATGTACAGTTTTCCCCGCTGTACAGCGGGGAGGGAGACCCTACAAGTTTGGGGTCGGAAGAGAGGGGGCAATCAAGTCAACAAAGGAGGTTGTCTGCAACACTATGCACTTAAAATTCTAAAAGCGACAATCAATCCATAAATTGCACACGACTCTATCAACGCGATAAAGATAATCATCGCCGTCATAATCTTCCCTTTGGCTTCAGGATTTCTCAGGACAGCATCCATTGCGTTTTTTGCGATACCTCCTTCAACCAATCCCACAATCATCGCAGGGATTCCCACCGTCAAACCAGCAAAGAGGGAAGTCGTCCAAGAAAGATCACTAGCTCAGAGAATCTGGAAAGCAACAATCAATCCATAAATTGCACACGATTCCACCAAAGCTACTCCGAGAATCGTCATCATAATCAAGGTAGACTGGAGTTCTGGATTTACACCCAGATTTTTCATGGAAGTTTTAGTGATTCGTCCCTGCCCAATCGTCACCCCCAAAGTGGCAAGAATAATCGCAACTGTTGCACCTATTGCAATGGTCATAGTAATAATAAAATAAAAAATAAAAATCTGACTCTTCTCTCTAGAGTCTAAAAAAATCCATCCACTTTGCAAGCCCATTACAAACGTAGGTTCAGGGATGGTTTCCTATTGAAAATCATTTTCCAAATCCTATACTCCCCTTATGAATCTCCCCTATACCTGAAGCCCCCAACGTATTGATACCCGACTCAGCAAAGAGTTTTCCTATTCCAGAAATTTTTTTCATCATATTATCGCCAGAGGTGGGATTAAGGTAAATGAGAAGGAAGTAAAAAAATCCTATCAGCTGAAAAATGGAGATCAGATTTTTATTGATAATTTGGAAAGATACCTCTCTCCTGTCATCTTGGAGGAAGCTCCTAAAATTGATATTCCCATTTTGGTAGAAAAAGAGGATTATCTCATTCTCAATAAACCCAAAGGTGTCCTCTCTCATCCTAACAGTATTCGAGATGTGAATCAACCTTCTGTGGTGGGATTTCTTTATCATCATTTTAAAAATCTGCCGAGCTACAGCAATTTCATCCGTGCAGGACTCATCCATAGATTAGATAAGGAAACGGATGGGATTATGGTGATCGCCAAGACCGAAGCGGGACTCAAGCATTTTAAGGAGCTTTTTCAGCAGAAAGCAGAACTTCCAACGATTGCAGAAAAAGAAGCGGTTCCTCTCCAGAAGTTTTATCGTGCCACCTGTGAAGTGACCGAAACGGGAAAAACATTTTTGAATGAGATTGAAAAAAGCTGACTCCCCTACTATATTCAAGAAGATGTCTTCGCAAAAGTTTCTAATCGAACGCCGAAGATAGGAATAACGAAGATAGAATCGTTCAATCTTCAGAAGTCTTCCGGAGAAATCTTCTGTAATCTTCATTTACAAATTCTCACGGGTCGTACTCATCAAATCAGATATCACCTTTCTCACCATGGATTACCCATTGTAGGAGATTATTTCTATGGTAAAGAAGATGTTCTCCCTATGCAACTCACCGCCTATAAGCTTCAGTATCTTGACCCAGATGGGAGTCTACAAACCGTGGAAATATAAACAGAGTTTTTTTTACTAAATTTCCGGCATAATGTTACTTTTGTGTGGTTATTTTCATAAAAATTGGTCAAGAACTTTAAGTTTTCTCTTCTTTTTTAATCATCTATGTAAATTAGCTTTCTGTTTCACATGAGAAAATGTAG
>JAISKI010000013.1 GCA_031261265.1 Candidatus Peribacteria bacterium | reverse complement strand
TCAGCGAAGGCAAATCAGATTTTTGAAACCCTTAAAAAGCTGTGCTTCGAGTCTGGGCTTCCTGTGTACGACCAAAAGACCCACCAAGGATTTTTCCGTCATCTCGTCATTCGTGAAGGTGTGAATATGGGACAATTGATGGTGAATTTATCCGTTTGCTTGGCAAATTTGAACACTGAACAGACGAAGGTTTGGGAGAAACTTTTAGAAAAAATGGAGGCTGACTCAGATTTGAAAAGTCAGATTTCTACGTTTGTGATTACCTATAATGAAGGACTTGCCGATACGGTGAAAAATGAAAAATCTGAAACGAAAACCTTTCGAGATGATGATTTCATTCACGAAAAACTGTTATTTGATGAAGGTGATATTACTTTTAGAATTTCGCCTTTCTCCTTCTTTCAAACCAACACCCTCGGTGCACAGAAACTTTTTGGAACCGCTTTTAAAATGCTAGGAAATGTAGAAGGAAATATTCTCGACCTCTATTGCGGAGCGGGAAGTATCGGACTTTCACTTTTGAGACTTTCAAATAGCGGTTCGCCCCTTTCAAGGGAGATGGCGAAGCCAGAGGGGTTGAGACAACTCATCGGAATTGAAATCGTAGAAGACGCAATTGTGGATGCTCAAGAGAATGCAAAGATTAACGGATTGGAAAATCAGAGTTTTTTTGTTGCTTCCCCTGCTGAAAAAGCATTGGAAAATTTCCCTGAATTGGAAGAAAAAATTAAAAATCTGGGCGTAGTCGTGATTGACCCGCCAAGAGACGGATTACATAAAAATGTGATTGAATGGATTGCAGACTTGAAGAAAACATCTGATTTTAAGTTGCTGTATATTTCGTGTAATCCCGTGACGATGGCGAGAGATGTAGAACTTTTTTTGGAAAAAGGATTTAAGTTGAAGGAGGTGCAACCGCTCGATATGTTTCCCCATACCCAGCATTGTGAATGTATCGGGGTATTGTCATAATCTATCCAACAATATCCAAGGTCTCTTGGGAGTTTTCTTTGAAGTTTTGGAGTTGAATAATTTCTGTGGGATATTCTCAAATAGTTTCTAGCAGAATATCCCTGAGTAATTCTTCTTCTGACCAAAGACTTTCGTGGATTGGAGTCGTATAAAAAATAATTGTATCATACGGGCAAACATCTGTATCTGCTGAGAGAAAATCTGGATCCAACTTTCCTGTCTGTTGGAGAAATTTGGTATAAGCGATATTATCTTTTGGCGTTCTATCTACGATAATATAGTCAAAGATATTCTGGCTTTTGAGTGAGTGGAGATAGTCTAATCTGCTGAGCTCCATTTTATTTACTGAAGATTGGAGCATCATGGGATCAGAATGAAGGAATTTGTGGAAGAGGCGGGCAGATTCTTGGAGCACCATCACGAGTTTTCCCTCTTGGATGAGAAAGTCTCTCAAAGTGTTGATAGCCGTGGTTTTTCCCGTGTTGTGGATTCCAGAGAATGCGATTACTTTTGTCATGGGAGTGAAAATTAGGAAATAAATCTGATTTCTTTCTACTCATTTCCTCCGCCTAATCCAGAGAAAAGTACTATCCTACTCCCTCTTCCAAATCTACTTTAAACCTACTTTTCCCGCATTCGCTACGGAAAGAATTCAGACTTGAAAAAAAATCTGACTTCTGTCAGATTTTTCTGTTTTTCTCTCTATTCCATTAGAAAGCATTTTCATCTACTACGGTTTCGTCTTCTCCAGCTTCTTGAGCAGGAGCTGATTCTGTATTTTCTTCAGTTTTGTGGAACATCTTTGTAGGATCTTCTTTTGCGAAGTCTACTTTAATAGCTCTTCCCCAAACTTCTTGTCCATCCATTTCAGCTTTCGCTTTGCTTGCATCGTCTGCATTTACAAATTCTACGAATCCAAATCCTTTGCTTTTCTTAGTCTCTCTATCGAGATTAACTCTAGCAAATGCTACTTCTCCATACTTAGAGAATTCTTCTCTGAGGTCTTGACCTCTCATTTGTCGATTGAGACCACCAACGAAAAGTTTCGTCTGGCTTACAATCATCTGGTTTTCTTCACTCATTACACACAAATAATAAGAATAAAAGTCTGCCGTCAAAGTTTGAACGACAATGTGGTTATATGATTTCCTAGAGAAAATACAAATCTTTTTCAGACTTTTTTTCCTAATTTGCATTCATATCACAGAAAGTTGTATTTTTCTAAACTTCTGCTTGACTTTATATATATCTTTTCTTATAATATCTCGGTAGTTAATAAAAGTATAAATCTAATTAAAAAAACAAAATGGCACAAGAAAATGGTGAAGATTTTTTATTTCTCTACAAGGAGATAAAAACGAAGAAAGCTCAGTTAGAAGCTAAGTATGAAAAGCTGGAATACGCCACAAAGCAAAATCCAGAAGCCTATTCTCTTATTGGTGGCACAAAAACAATTCTCGACGTGGCAAAACTTATCGATGAAGTACTTCGTGAGGTTTCACTAAGAGGCAATCCCACCCTCTTAGGAATACTTGAAATTGATTCATCGGATTTACCAGCGACTTACAAAGGATTCTCGGAAGATATCTGGATACGGGAGGCGAAGACGCGAATTGCAGAATTACGAATTAACACTGAATTGGATCGCTTAAAAGAACTTGAAAAAGAGATTGAAAAACATCTTACAGCTCAGGAAAAACGACAGCTTGCTTTCGAGAAATTTAATCCTCTCTTAGAAGAGAGTGATGCTGGATTGGAAAGAATCAACTCTTTACTTGAGAAGATGTTTCCTGACGATTAACCCAGGAAACCCAGAGCATATTGCTTCAAAAAAAGTAGGGGAATGGTATGTGTATATCGTTCCCTTTTTTTAATTCCCTTCAATCGCACTCTTGGTGCTGACAATTTCCGTGATTTCTTGGGTGATTTTCATCTGGCGAGATTTATTGTAGGCTCTGGTAAGACGATCTGCTAGGTCTGAACAATTGTCTTTGGAATGTTTCATGGCAACCATTCTGGAAGCATGCTCGGAAATTTTCGCGTTCAGAATGGTATAATAGAGAATATTTTCGAGCAAATACTGAATAATGTGATCTCTATAGGTATCTAAATCTGGTTCTATCAACATTTCTTTAAATTCTTTTCTGTTCACAGGACTTTTGAGTTCTATTTCTTTGATAAATTCCTCTAGAGTCTCAGGAGTCAAAGGGAAGAGCGTAATCCTAGAAGGACGTTGGATGAGAGAGTTTTTGTAGAAGTTGAAATAGATTTTGACTTTGGAATATTTTTTCTCGTAGATCGCTGATCGCAGGTATTGATAGAGTTCTACAAATTCTCCAGAAGTGATTTTATCTTTGGGATGAAGGGAGGCAACCACATTTCGTCCATTTTTGAGGAAATAGTCCTCGCCCTTTTTACCGATCGCGATGATGTCAGCTTTTTCTTTTCTGTGACCATAAGCCTGCTGGACTCTCTTTAGTACATTGGTAGTAATCCCTCCTGCCAATCCTTTATCCGCGGTAATGACCATCAGGAGCCTCTTTCCATCAGGATAGGTGTCCAACATATCGCTCTCTCGGATGCTGATCTGTTTTTGCACATAATTGAGCACATGCAGAAACCTGTAGAAAAATTCTTTGAAAAAATCTGTCTGATGTTTGTATTTTTGGAGTTTCGCAGTTGAAGCTACTTCCAAGGCTCAGATGATTTTTTGCAGATTTTGCACGGTTTTTATCTTGGATTTGAGGTGTTTGGGATTCATATTGGTGAGAGTAGGGATGTGAAAAGAGATTGCAAGAGGAAGAAGTAGTTTTGAACTCCTACAAAATAAAAAAATAAAGCCACTCCTTTGGTTACAGAGCGGCTTTGTTGTTAGGTTTCGGAATGGATTCATTCCGTTTTTTCTTTTTGCTCCTTTAGAATGGTCTCTAAGAGGAGGTTTGTGCTTGATGTTTGGAGCTCTATAACTCCCTTCTCAACCTTGAGGATTATTTTCATTGCCTCTTTCAATTTCTTTTCCTGATGCTCAGCAAGCACCAATTGGTTCCGTGTTAATGCCTCATATAATTTCAATATGAGGTATAGGATGGTGAATATCCCTCCCCCTATAAAAATGATTCCCAATACCTTCACCACATTTAAATCGTTTGATATCAAGCCGATTCCTGCTGAGCAGATACAGGAGATACTGAAAATAATTACATACATTAACTGCTTTTCTTCTTTTCTTTTCATAATTTTTATTTTTTTTTAGATTGTTCGTATTTTCTAATTTATTTTATATTTACATTATACATAATAATAATGTAAAGTCAAGACGAAATTATATTTTTTAAAAGATTTTTCTCTATCAACTTTCACTGGAAAAACATCTCCTAATCCCCATACTTACCTACAGTAAAAATAAACATCCTGTTGTTGCAGGAGCGATGACATTTATATTTCCTTTTTCTGATGTACACTATCCTCCATATCTCTGACTCCGACAAGCATTTCTCCTCTGCTATTGATGAATATACTAAACGCCTCGGCAAACAGCTTTCTTTTGAGAGTTTAAAGCCTTTTAAAGATAGCAATAGAGATCTCGTTATTAGGAAAGAGACAGAACAGCTCATCGCTACTATTAGCAAAAAATATGCAAATTACCAAAAAATTCTGCTCATCAAAGAAGGGAAAATGCTGACTACAGAGGACTTTCATCATCTCATTCAGCATAAGGACTGTGTATTTATTATTGGTGGTCCTTACGGAGTGCAGAGGGAGCTCTTTATACAAGCATTTCCTGAGGTGAAGGAAGTATCTTTTGGGGGAATTACCCTGCCCCACGGATTAGCAAAATTGGTGCTGGTGGAGCAGTTGTATAGGTCTTCAACGCTGGAAAGCGGGAAGGTGTATCATTATTAGTCACTATCCTAAATAGTGGTCGGGCAACAATCCCTTATGGGCATAGTTCCTATATATTCATTTATCCAATTGATAAGTAAGTTTATTTTCACCCTTTCCCACAATTAGCGTTTCTAATAAATCGTTTATATAATTTTGGATTTCTTCTTTTGCCTTGTCTGGATCTCCCTTTCCTTGTTGATCAATCAAGACAGGATTATTTTTAAGAGTTTTCTCAATCTCTTTATCTACCCTTTTTGGACTTACAAATTTCCTTATCCTCGATTCAATAGGTAAAATTACACTTCCTAATTTGTACTCATCATGATTTGCTGGCCCTCGCTCATTTGTAGTTTCCCAGTCAGGCTCTGTAAATTTATCTTCTATGCAAAAAAGTTTCCCGTTTAGTCCCATGAGTGGAGAAGTTTTTATGTCGCTATAGTTGGGAGAAGTCGCTGGTTTCTTTTTTTCCACAGCATTTTTAATTATCTCCTTTACTTCTTCATCTTCGATATTATCAACCAGCTTTTGATGGATGGCATTGTTATCGTGGAGAAAACTCTTATTTTCCCATGTTATACTTTCCTTATCAATAGATCTAAACACATGATGGGGATCATCTAAACAAAATCTCGTAAAAGTATTTACCAAAAAGAGAGTCTCTTCATAATTTTGTCCATTAATTTGGAATCCAAAAAGGTCATTCGTTGCTTGAAAGTTTTTATAGGCAATATTTGCTGAAAGCTTTTCATCTATGGATTTTTTAGACTTTATTCTCGCTAATAAATGTACCTTTATTTTTCTCTCTCCGATCGAGGCCCAACCATTAAAATCCACGGAATATTCTATTTCCTTAGTTTGTTCATTGAAAGTTTGTATCACAGGAATATCTTTCACTCACAGAAATTTACACCACACTTGTTGGATAATTCTAGGGAAAAGAATCCCCCTATTCTGAAATACTTCACTATTCTCTATATCTCCTGCATTAAGAAACTTAAGTAGAAAAAATCCCTTCCTTCAATCGGATTTCAGTCTTTTATAACTTTTATCTTTACTATTATGAGTGGTCAGGTCTTTCAAGAAGGCTCTATAGTCTTCAGCACTTTTAATATGAAAGTAGATTTTGGATTTTTTGCTCCCATCTTCCTTTGTTTCTTCTATTACCTCACACCATTTGGACATCTCTTGCTTAAAAAAACTGAGTGACATTCCATAATATTTTGCGTTAATAGATGCAGTATTCAAGAGATAATTCAATCTTTCCAATCATATGGGGGATAAGTCTGTCAATTGTCCTATGCTATCATCCTCAGTATAATCTTCTGCGAACTCAAAAAATTCGTTTTTTCTGCCAAAAAATCCATATAAAAGTCTAAGATCTGGATCTTCTACAGGATAAGGACAATAAGGTAAATCTGTCAGCGAGACAGCATCCCCCCTCTCTCCAAATACATTTTTTCTACTACGGGAATATTTCATGGTCTTAAGAGCGTTTTTCACCGTTTCATCAACAATATCTGCTACCTCAGGAGAAGTAGTATAAAACTCCCTCAACATCAAGGAGGTATAATAATCTTTAGCTACTTTTGTTTCGGGCTCATTTGGAAACAGCTTTTTTCTCTGCTCGCGTTCTTGTTCCCAATTTAAAGATTCTTCTTCCATCTTCTCTTATTTTATCTCATAAAAAACACTAATCATGCGAATCTATATGTAAGCAAATGCTTAGCAAAGTCAATACTAAATTTCAGATAATAATTCTGTGACAATCCAGTTATAGCAATCCATCCCGCGATCAGTAAGTACAAAACCCGCCTCACGGACACGGATAAACCCCTCCTCAGCATACAATCTCAACTTCTCCTCATACTCAGGGACTAAAACAGAAGAAAATTCTGAAACATCATTTATTCCCCTATCCGTACGCAGTGCCAAGAAAAATTTCTCAATCAAATAATCTTTTTCCGTCAACTCTTGAAGAGAATTTTCATCAATAGTCTCTCCTGTCAAATATTTCGGCAAATACGGTGTATTTGTCCATCTCCATTGTGTGTTGCCCCCTGCGAGGCTGCGTCCCGTACAAGCTACGGTAGGGGCAGCCCCGAAGGGGCGGGGGGCTAACGAGGAGGCCCCCAACCCTAATCCCAGATAACTTTCCATCTCTCGATATACCCTATTATGAATACTCGACTTGGAAATCAGGGAAAAATTGGAAATCTCATACCTACTATATCCTGCGTCCAGCAGTATCTCTTTCAATATATCAAACTCCTCATAAATCTCGTCCTCCGTCCCGAAACATCCCTGCTGGATAAGATCAGCCTTTTCTGCTACTTTTCGCCTCTGATGTTCAAAAAGTTCCAGCGTGTAGAGCGAAAAACTATCAGCGAATTTGGAATTAACAAAATCAGAAAAAAATGCTGAAGCTGAGGGAGTCCAAAGTTGAGAATTTCCTTTTTTGCTCTGATTGAATTTCCCGAAAGCGATGAAGTCGAAATTAAACACGTTATTATCCTGTTTTAGAGGCTGCAATGCCCTGAGAAATTCCACCATTCACGGAAACGTATACGGACGACCCGCTTTACTCAGCACTCCATTATCCAGGCTCTGAATCCCAAAGCTATATCTCACTCTCGGTCGCTTGCGATACGTATCATTAAGCGTTTTCACCAGAGAAAGAATCTGATCAGCAGGAAACGGATTAAATTCAAAACTCAGTTCGCCTACGTTTTCACAGTCGAATACCTCTTGGATATGGCTAATCAGCTTTATCAATGCTTCTGCTCCGATAAGGTTGGGAGTTCCTCAACCGAAATACAGGGATTTTATTTCCGCTTTGGGAGAGAGCTGACCATAGTGGTCAATTTCTTCGTGGAGTTTTGCAAGATAAGACTGTACCATCTCATCCGACTGCTTTTCAATAACAGAAAAAGAACAATAGGAGCAAACTTGAGAACAGAAGGGAATATGGACATAGAGCGAGAGCATTCGAAATGAGGGGAAGATAAACATTGGAAAGTATACGAATTTAGGGAAGAGATTTCCAGCAGATTTTGAGGGTTTCGCTTTTATCGTTTTTTAAGGATTAGAGGGTTGCAAATTTCTAGGAAATCCCTATTCTATGGTGGCAATAAAAAACAAAAAAAATATCGGCTTATGAAAGAATTTTATTTAAAAATCAAAAAAATCCTAATACTTTGGGATGCCCCAAAGTGTAAAAAGAGAACTTTCCCAAACTTAGGAGAAGGAGAACGGATTTATTTGCAACGCACTGCAATGCAACCTTGTTTGTGGTGTAGTACCTACCAGGCAGATATTGGGAAGGAAAATTATCTTTTCTGTCTCCGCCTAAGGAAGGTGTATTATAGGCATAATAGAAATACCTCCTGGATCAAAGAGATTCCGCTCAAAGATGGAGAATTTGGACAGATAGCACGGCATTTTAGCCTCGATCAGTTCAGATAGACATCTTAAAAACGCTCTGGTAAGTAAGAGCGTTTTTTCGTGGCATGAACTACTTGATTTTAGCTGTCTTTTATTTGTTTCAGGATTTTTTTTCTTTTAATGGCATTATAAATTTTATTAGAAGGAAGATCGATAAATTCTAGATTCTTTTCTCGATAACGTAGAACATCTAGCACTTCTTTTTTTAATCCTGGATAAAAACTATAATCAGAAGTATGAACACTATTTCCCTCTTCATCCAAAAACGAATAATAGCTTCTTCCAAAAAGATCATCAATCATCAATATTGGCGTATTTTTTCCAGAAGGCAAGGTACAAATTCCCCAACAAATAAATGCAATACCATCGCCAATAATTCATAAAGGATACACTCAAGAACTCAAAGATAACTGTTTATTATCGGTATTAATATTTATCTTTCAAAGATCATTATTCTGGATTCATTTTTCTCATTCTGGTTTGAAAAATCTATTAATAGTATACCCGCTCGCCGAGGAGGGTCATATCCAATTTAGAGAAGGATCAAAAATAAAAGAATTCTTTTGATGTTCCAAAACTAAGAAAATATGAGTACTATTTTGGGTTGAAAAGTAAGAATTCCCTCTTCCATTAGTAAGATGTAGAGAGATTTCTGGATGTTGTTTAATATATATATCAAGCTTTTTTAGTGCGTGACGAGAATTTCTTCAACAATCTGCTCCTATTCCACTTTCTAAATTAGGGGAATCTACATTTTTTACTAGCCATTCCCCACTCTTCTTATCTACTCCTATGACATGAATAGTTTTTGCTTTTTCTAAGGGATTTGGATATTTATATTTTTCATCTAGGGTGACCTTTACAACTTCAGAAATATCCATTCCTTCATTGGCAAAATAGTCTAAGGTGTCCTGTAAGTTATTTTGTTTCAGTTCTTCAAACTCTTGTTGTAATAGAGAAAGTTGATTATCCATACTACTTTTTAATCTTGCATTAATGAGTTTCTTTAAACCAACCACAGAATCAAAAATAACCTCGTGGTTTGGGATACTAGTATGTGTATTTAATTCCTGCATCTCTTCTTTATTTGTGAGGTAAAGGATTCTTGATATTTACTTTTTTCCATGCGCTTCTTTTCTTTTTAACCTCTAGAAGCACTTTTCTTCTCTGTTTTTCTACTTTTTCCAAAAAGGCTTTTTCTGATTGTTTATTTATGACTATCTCATCTCCTACGTAAAATTTTATCATCATAATAGTAAAAAAAAATAAAACAAACTATACCCCCACTCTGAAATAAATCTCCTTATCGACAATCTCCCTTTTACTTCCCCATTTCAAGGAAGAAATCTGTTTGATAATCTGAATTTTTTCTGGACTATTTTTTGCGGGGATTCCATAAGGATTACCACATTTAAAACTAAAGGGTCTAGACTGCTCATTACTGATACTAATTTTACATTCTCCCATAAAATTTTCGGTACTCGTTAGGTCAGACTGAGTAAACTCTGGTTCAAATTCTTTTGCCAAGAATTCAGCATCAGGAGCTCCAACCTTATAGGCAAACATTGAACCCACATTACCAAAAATTGTTTTAGATAAATCCAGATTTCCTCCTAATCCTTCAGACTTCAGCTGGTCAACATACTGATGGGCTACCACCAAACCAAGTTTATATTTTCTGGCTTCGGACAAGATAGATTCAAAGGAAGTAGAAACATAATTTTGAAACTCATCGACATAGAGATAGAAAGGAACTCTGTCATTTTCACTAATTTTCGCTCTTTTAAGTGCAGACAACTTAATTTGCATCGCGAAAATCTTTCCAATCAGCTTTGAAGTTTCTTCTCCAGAGATACCCTTGGATAAGTTCACGAGAATAATCTTTTTCTGTTGCATTGCATCATACATTTTGAAAGCAGACTTCTGCTGACCAATAATATTTCTCACATAGGTACCCGTAGTAAAGGGACCAAATTTTGCCTGAATAAACGGAATAATTTCAGCTTTTTCTCTATCTCCCATTTTTTTATAGGTTTTATTCCACCATGCAGCCACGACGGGATTTTTCAAATTTCTAATCTTTGCCTCAGCAAAAGCATCATCGGTAAAAAGTCTCATAATATCCACAATTGTCCCTCCTTCTGGTTGATCCATGAGAAGGAAACAAGCATTACGGAAGTAATCCTGAATTCTCGGTCCGAAGATTTCTGGTCCATACATTTGGATAAACATTTCCACGAGGTCATTGGTGACCACATCTTGTTCATCGGCGTCCTCAGGGCTTACTTCGAGCGGGTTCAAACCAATCGGATATTGCGTATTCCCTAAATCAAAATGAATCAAATCATCTATCCTTTCTTTTGGATAATGCTTCAAGAGGAACTCAATTGCGTCACCGTGGGGGTCGATGAAACAAAATCCACGTCCATTTTCCATATCGTCAATGGCTTGGTAGAGCATAATTGTCGTTTTTCCTGTTCCTGTTTGCCCAACAATATATATGTGCCTAAATCTGTCTTTATCGGTAATTCTAATATTTCTTCTTACTCATCCAAACTCATTATATCCAACGATAATTCCTTCTGTTGGTAAGTTATCTGGAGCAGCCACAATCTTATACTTCTGTCGGGCGATTCTCGGATTTTGATTGAATCTTCCGTGCGGGAAGTGAAGAATCGAAGATAATTCTTTGATATTGAGGATATTCTGTCTCTCATTGGAAAAAATCTTTTTTATTCGCGTAGTATTGGATAAGAATACCCTTTGAACAAAATTTTTAGCGAAGGTCTGTAAATCCTCGGCTTTGGTGAATTTTAAGGTATTTAATCCCAGGTAATTGTATTGATTGAAAAGTCTACTTAAATCATCAATGATCTTTTTGGGACGCTGTTTATCTGGAGAGGTCGCAAATGCTTTGATTTTTACGTGAAAGAGCTCATCATCCATTTTTTTATCAAAATCTCCGAGCTGTTGTTGGGAAAAATTGTGTTTGGTCTCTTCTGACTGTTTTTCCTCTTTTTCTTTATCGTCCTTGGTAATAAATTTCCATAATTTGGTGAATCGATTGGATTTATCGTCTTTTTTCACTTTTTCTCCCTTTTTTCTCATTTTTTTCAACCATTCCTCAGAAAGAGGCTCAACCATAATTTGGAGACTGGCTTTTTCTTCTTTTGTCACATTAGAAAAGGCTGAAAGAAGACTGTCCATCGGATCTGCTTCAAAGCTTTCGTAGGTCTTGATTGGGTGAACGCTATCTTTTTTCAAAGTAAACTCCCCTCCTGCCATAAATTTCCCTCCTTCGAGAAGCTTAGGCTCGTCCACAATCTCTACTAATGCCCCTGAATAAAACGAAGCAATCATTTGTTGCATGGTAAGCAGATGATCATCGGGAACGCCGAGAAGAAATTTGATTACTTCCCTTTCCACCAGAATTTCCATGCTGATATAGTTATTTCCGAGTTGTTTGTCTCGAAACGTGCTATTATAAATGGCATAAAAGTTTTTGTACACTTGATTCATCAGGGCAATATTGTCTTTCATGGAATTGGCATGATCTTTTGCATCTACATCGGAATTTCTCGCTACCGCATTTTTTGGAATACGCACTTGGAGAAATCTGAGTTTTTGAGACTGAGCGATCCTGTGTTTTTGGGTTTGTTGTACGAGAAAAATCCTCCAAATGAACCGTCCAAGTCCCATAAGTATCCCTGCTAATGCTAAGCACATTAGTGCTATTAGTCCTTCGCTCATTCCCGATCAGGCAAATAAAATCTACTCTCTAAGTATAGTCAAAACAAAGAAAAAAGCAATTTTTCTCGCTTGAAAATGATTTCGATTATTGTATACTATGAGTAAACGTAATGTTCTCCTTTTATCTTGCATTATTACCTATGAAAAAAGTAGCTTTAATCGTATTAGACGGATTCGGAATCAACGAAAAAACACCCGCAGAAAACGCCATCACCCTCGCAAGTCCCACTCCCACGCTAGACTCGCTTTTTACTAAGCCTTACGCTTTGATCGAAGCATCTGGGAAATCTGTCGGATTACCTGAAGGACAAATGGGAAATTCTGAAGTAGGACACATGACTTTGGGGACAGGAAGAATTTTGAAACAGCCTTTTGTAGCTCTGGATGATCTCTTCGCAGAGGGGAAATTTGCAGAACTTACTGCTTTCCAGCAAGGGATTCAACATGTGAGAGAAAATAATTCTAATCTCCATTTGATCGGGCTTTTTGGACCTGGAGGAATCCATGCTACTTTGAACCATTTACAATCCTTGATTAAAATTATCCCTACCGATATCCCCACGTATTTACAACTCTTTACTGATGGTCGTGATCTGGCTCCGAATTCAGCATTAGGACTGATGAAAGACTTTGAACAATTTTTGCTGAACTATCCCCACGTAAAGATTGCCTCACTCGGGGGAAGATACTTCGCCATGGATAGAGATAATAACTGGGAAAGAGTACAAAAATCTTATGACGAAATCGTGTTTCAGCAGTCGCAAACCACAGATACTCCTAGCGAATACTTAGCAAAATCTTACGATGCTGGAGTCTTTGATGAGTTTCTCTTACCTGTAAGTTTTGTGGAAGGAGAAGCGATTGATAGTGGAGATAGTGTATTTTATTTCAATTTTAGGACCGATAGAGGGAGAGAAATGACGCAAGCTCTGATGGTGTCTCAGTTCCCCGAAAAAGCCAGATGGTATGAAAAATGGGGAAATGGAGTCATGACGAAACAGTTGAATAATCTGTATTTGGCTACAATGACGAAATACTACAAGGAATATGATGGGGCGACCTTTTTGGATGAGAGACAAGTCGAACATACGTTGTCTGAAATTCTAGCTAAACATGATATTAGACAATTTCACTTGGCAGAGACAGAGAAATTTGCTCATGTGACGAAATTTTTTAATGCAGAGAAAGAGGTCGTTTATGATGGTCAGAAAAATCTGCTGATCCCTTCTCATAAGGTAGCAACCTTCGATTTGGATCCTGAAATGTCCGCTCAAGAGATTATGGATGCTTTCAAAGAACAGGTTCAGAATTTTGATTTCTTTATTATCAATTTTGCAAATGGAGATATGGTGGGACATACAGGAAAAATGGATGCTTGTCTCAGTATGGTAATCAAATTGGATGATATTGTGAAACAGCTTTTGGAGCTGAGTCCGGAATTTGATGTGGACTTGCTCATTACGGCAGATCATGGAAACTGTGAAGAAATGGGAACTGCGGAATTTCCAAAGACTTCCCACACGACTAATCCTGTCCCTTTCTGGTATATCAAGGCGGGAGAAGCACAAGGGAATATTAAAAAAGAAGGGGCATTATATGATTTTGCACCTACCGTACTCGCTTTGTATGGGATTGAAAAGCCTGCAGAAATGACGGGAGAAAATCTGATTAACTAAGGCGTTGACTCACCCCTCTAGCATCAAATTCCGCTTGTTCGGAAGAGAATTCATCAAAGATGGTGGTCAGTTTTTCGTATTTGGGAGTGAGGAAAGAGACTTTTACTGCAGATAATCATGAGGCTGACAACGTCTGCGTGAGAGATTTTTTCAGTGCCTCGCTAGGAAGATGATCCACCAGAAAATACAGCTTTTTAGTCTGATGAAGGGAGGATTTTATCTCTTCGGTCAGGTCAACTGTAAGCTTACTGAGGACAAAAATATCCATCGGTGTTTTCTGCTCATTGAGATAATCGCCTACTTGGAGTGCCAGTGGGAAATTTGCTCCTGTAGCGATTAAGGTCCCTGCATCTCCAGCATAGCCATATCCTTTGAGGGAAAGGACTTCTAAAGACTGCAACATCTGAGCATCAATGATCCCAATTTCCTCTGTAGAGAAGATACTTTCAGGGAAATGCTGGTGAGGGATTCTCAGATATTTGGAATGGGGTTGCTCTAAAATAGTGAAAAAATTGACCGCATCGATAGGTTCGTATTTTGCAATGTCTCGTGGGAATGCAGTAAGATCTTCAAATTCAGGGGTCAACTTTCTCCCTAAGGATCCCATTCCGACATAAAGATTGATAATCGTGAGAGGGACAGAGGAAGAAGAAAATTTATCTCGTAAAGGGCGGAGGGAAGACAAAGGAAGTGACTCGAGAATAATCAGAGGATTTTTCGCCTGAGAAAGTGCTTGTGCTCGATAAGGAAGTAGTGCCTGATCGGTTGGTTTATTTGCTATGGTATACAAAGGGAGAGGACTCTCTGTATAGGGAATATCACTCAAAATGGCATCATAGGAAAGGTGTTTTTGGGAAAGTTCTGATAAAAAAAGAGGAGAAGCCAGATATTTAGTCAGGTAAAAGGATTGCATATTCTAGGGAGAGGGATAAAGATGTCGTGAGTATAGAGAAAAGAAAGCTGATTTCAAACTGGTTTTTTGGTTGGAAAATTATAATACAAAATGCACCACCAATCAGTAAGATATGAATTGCAGTTTATATCCTAACATTCATTGGTGATGCAAACTAATACTACGAAAAAGGGACAGCTTTCTCAAGGGG
>JAISKI010000067.1 GCA_031261265.1 Candidatus Peribacteria bacterium | reverse complement strand
CCATGTGTTTGCTTGATAACTACACAATAAGGATTATCACCTTTTTTTGAAGAGAAAAATATTAGTAGATAAAAAAAGAAACAGCCCCATAAGTTTAGGGCTGTTTTATTAATTTATTTATTATTCTAATAAAAAATCAGACTAAATAGTGTAAACAGCACCCTATACACTGCATCACTTACCACAGAAATATAAGTCCCGATAGGGTTTCATGGCAAATAAATCAGCACCAACAGCACTATAATAAAAATCATCATATGTTGCTCCATTCGCTGAGCACCTTTTCTCCAAAAAATTTTAATAAGTCTGTATCCATCCAAAGGAGGAATCGGCAACAGATTAAACGCTGCTAACGAGATATTTACGAAAATAAACAGCGTCCAGAAACTTATCACTAAGTCCCCCTGTTCAAGGAGTAAACTTTGCAAAGAGTCTCCGAAAATGCTGGCATAGAGCATCATCAAGAACATTCCGATCATGGCAAGGAGGAGGTTCATCCCAGGTCAAGCGAGGGAAGTAATCAGTTCATCTCTGGCGGGGTGCTTGTAATAGCTCGGATTGATTTGCACGGGTTTTCCTCGTCCAAAACGGAAAAGAATCAGACAAAGTGTCCCGAGAATATCGAGGTGTTTGAGAGGATTGATAGTCAGTCTTCCTTGGAGTTTTGGAGTAGGATCTCCGAGTTTGTAAGAAGCGTAAGCGTGGGCGTATTCGTGCAATCCAATCGATATCAAAAGCGTGATAGCAATGTAGATATAGTAAATGATATCGTTATTCAGAAAATCCATATCGAATAATCAAAGGTAAAATGATTAGTTATCTGTATTTTCTTCTGTTAATTCAGTTTCTTCACTCATTTCAATGCTAGGGCTTGTGTCTGTGAGGCTTTCATCGATAGTTTGTATTAATCCTTCAAAAGGGTTTTCAGGAGTTTCTACTTTTGTGGTTCTGTGGATTTGGAGGTTATTTGAGATGAAGTTGACGAAATTCTCTCGTTGCATTGCACTCTCTGCATCGATGCGGACGTTATGTACAATTGAATAGTTGGTATAAATCTGGTATCTTCGGTTTTCAGCTGGGATTGCTGTCTGCTGGGCGAAAACATTTTCTGCGATGGCTTCTTTCATCTGAAGTGGGGTATATGCGGTTCCAAGTAGTACAATTGGCATATCTTGTGCAGAAATGGTATTAATCTGCTGAATCACGCTTTGGCTTGGGGTCTTATTGTATTGTTTGATCAGTGAACTTAGAATAGGGTTTCTGTACCTTGAGGGATTTGAAAGTGCGTCCTCTGTGGCAAAGAGAGCAAGCAAATCCTTTTTACTTCCCAAATCGATACTTCCAATATATAAATCATAACTTCCCATTAAAAGTTTTCCTTCTAATTCCTCAGGATTGTAGCATTCTTCGAAGATGAAGTTTTCTAGGATCCCTGCTTCTTTCAGAATTTTTCTCATCTGTTGAGCGATGAAGACTGAAGTGGGTTCGCTGTAGTAGAGGACATCCAATTTTCGTTGATTTTCTTCCGTTTTGGTTCCTCCTAAGTTTTCAAAGACATAGAGATCAAAGCTGAGAATTGTGTAGGTTTTCCCTCTGATGGTTCCCTGGACGGTGTATTGGTTGGATCAGACTTTTAAATTTTTGTCTGTGGTTAAGGTATAGGTAATCTTTTTGTCTTTGCTTTTGTAATTTTTCGGAGACCGTGTAGATCCGTCTGGAGCAGTAATTTTGATATTTTCAAATTCATTGCTAAACTTGATTTCCAAGTTTCTGGAGGTCTCTGGTTTTTGGAGGAAGAAGATAAACTTTCTATCTACTCCATTTACGCTTATTGATTCAGGTAATTCTTTTGCACCACTGTCTTTTAAATCCTGCTGATTGATCTCTGAATCACTTAAATTTACACGGGAAATCAAATCTTGGATGTTTTCTCCTTCTGATACGAAATAGTTGAGAAAGATTCCATCGTAGGATTTTAGGTAGTTTTCATATTTTCCTGTATAAAAATTGCTGTAAATGAGTCCTCCAAGAGATCTTCTTAGTCTGACTTTTACTTTATCTGAATCGGTATTGAAAAAAATTCCCATGAGTTTTGAAGTCAGGATGTTTTTTCCCGTAAACCCTTCTATCGTAAAGGGGGATTCGTATACGTCTACAATGGAAGCTTTCCCTTGCTGGCTCGTTTCAAATCCTTCAAAGGTTCCGTAGTTTTTAATTTGATAGTAGGCAAAGTTAGTATTTTCACACTTATTGAGGTCAAAAATCAGACTATTAATATCTTTATTCTGGGAAAGAATGCTTGCACAAGTATTTCGTACGGGGGAGAGAGAAAAATCGTTTCTATACTGATCTAAGCTTGCGTTTGCTAGGATATGTTTTGGTAGGATAGTATTTGTAAAGAAGTTGACATTATCTGGTGTGGCTGTCGGGAAGCTCACGTTTACTTTCCCGTCTTCTAAGGAAACGGTGACGGTATTCCAGATATTCAGAGATTGGATTCCCCGTTTATTTTGGCGGATAATTTCATCATAGGTGAAGAAAATATCATCAATGCTGACCATGAGTCCATCACTTCGTTGAGCGGTTTCATCGATCAATCTAATGCTATAGGTTTGGTTATCTTCCGTCCATACTCTACACAAATCTTGTTGAAAAGCTCAGTCTTCTCCTTTTTCGTAAGGATTTAAACAAGATCTAAAGAGAATACTCTGATAAAAGTTGCTTTGAGCATCATTTTTTAGATAGGGGAGGTAGGAGACTTGATCGAAGATCCCTTCTACAAAGGTCCCTCATTTTTTGCTGATCTGTGATCCCGTGGATAATAAGTAAAAGTAGCCCATAATAAAGCTGACGATCACCCAGAGAATAATAATCACTCAGAGTAAATATTTTGAGATTCTCTTAAAGGTGCTTATTCCATAAGAATTTTGTCGCATACTAAGGTTGAAAAAGTAAAAAATCTGATCCTAACTGTAAAATGGTTGTTGTCACGAGGGAGAGTTTATGGATTTGCTAGGAGAATGCAAGAAAAGAGAGAAAGGGTAGGTGTGGATATATGTTTTTATACTACGTGTGAAAAAAGCCTTCTTTTGTTTGACATATTTTTATTATTATGTATACTTGATATGGTTAATATTTTTATATTCTATATTTATGATAATGACAACAGATCCTAATCGTTTGTTCAAAGGGGGAACAACACAAAAATTTACCCCAAAACCTGGGCATGAGCAAGATATTCTAGGGGCTCTTAATCCTGATCTAGAGGCAATTGATGCTTCTTCTAAGAAAGAGGCTTCTGGACGAAAACCAGAATCTATCGTTATTTCTAAACAAGAAATGACTAAGTTTAATGAATTACTGGATAAGTTTAGAGGATTGGATGACCCGTTGTATCATAAATTAAAAATAGATTTAATAGAAGATATAAAGGCGTTATGATTCCCCATTCTTCTAGAGTGCTTACAACAAGAAGCATTAAAAATGAGGAATAGAGATAATAAACTAACTGATAGAGATATGGCATATTTGGCTCACTATATTTATGTTTTGATAGCGAATAAAGACTTAGTTTTTTCTTCTTATAAAGAAGTTGCTAAGTATAATAATGCTGTAGAAGTTATGAATCTATTAGGACATAGCTCACCCTTCGTGGCTACCGATCGGGCTATGAAATTAAATCCAAATTTAGAAGGTAGTTTAGTTGATTATTATGATTTGGTTTGACGATATCGTAGGCATAAAAAGGTGGTTTAGTTGATTATTATGGCTTAATCCATAGGTAAAATATCTCCTCTCCAACCAAAAAATCAAAAGCCAAAATCAGACTTTTGATTTTTCTTTTCTTTGAAAATTAATCTATAAATGGTAAAAAGAGGCTCAATCCTACAAAGAGAATCGCAGACACCGTTGCTACTTTTTTAAGAGTTCCTTCAATAGATTTTTTACTTCCATATTCATTTCCTGAGCTACTTCCTGAAGCTCCTCCGATTCCCATTCAGATTCCTCCATCTTTTGGGTTCATAAGGAGGATACTTCCTACTAAGATTGCACCGATAACGAGGAGTACAATGATAAGTGTGGTTTTCATTTTCTGTGGTATTGAAATAATATAAAATCACCTGATATTGCTTTAATATATAATGATTCTCCCACGAAATGCAAGGGAAAGGAAATGAAAGGAAATGTCTATTTATAAAATATACATATATTTTCATACAATTCTCTGGACAATTAATAAGAAAACCATATACTTAAATCGTCCAAATTATCAAACTATTACTCATAGAAAAATGAGGGCAATTTGCGATTCGCAAGCAAATTCGCCTTCTATGGGTTAGTTTCTTGATAGTTTGGACACTACGAATCGTAAGTTGCCCTTTTCTTTTATTGCGTTCACAAATAATGGTAAAAAAAGACTATGTCCTCGCACTTCTCAAAAAACTTGAACCGTATCGATCCGTTCTTACAGGGATTATCGCAATGGTAGAACTCGGAGAATGTAGTGATCAGGATATTGACGACCTAATTCAAATGATAGAGGAACAAATGAACGCCGTCCAAGATGAAAAGCTGAAAGAAAAATTTCGTCAGGCTCAGGATTTTCTGGTTCAATTAAAAGAGAAAGAAATCCTTGCTCAGAGCCAAGACCAGAAAGATGCAGATGTTTTACTTGTTCAAATAGCAAACCTTTAATTCTTTATCCACCATACCCATGTCAGATTCACCAGAAAAACTTCAGGCTCCCGTAGAGGAGAAAATGCAATCTGAGAGCAATGAAGACAAGCTCAAAAGCAAAGAAGAAATCATCGTGAAAAATCCTGATGTACCAAAAAAGACAGCAGAAAGCATGCAGAAAAATCCCATTTTTAGAGAAAAGGCGAAAACGATGCTTGAAAAAGGAGTTAAAAATCTGATTGAAAAGTGAGAAAAACTCACCAATACTCCTGAGGGGATCAACAAAGCGAAAATGCTTATTAGTTATGATAGGTTGAGCGAAACGAACGAACAAAGTGATTTTGGGAAAAAAATTGATGAAAAATTAAAAACTGAAAATATGCAGAATATAGAAGCTCTCTTGAATACTGTCCGAGAAGTAGGGACAAAAGAGGGGTATTTCCCAAAGAAAAATGATGAACTCATCAACCGTGCTTCTCGTATTCTGGAAGAGATGGTCAATGTGAATAATTTTGATAAAAAAATCTGATCAAAAATCATCATTAAAAACTGTGTTGAACCGAGTCAAATAGAACAAACTTTGACCTATAAAACAGAACGAACTAGTGGAAATGCTAAGTTGGATCAAGTCATAAAAAGCAATCCAGCATTAAAACAATCATTAGATAATAGAGCAACAAGTAATAATCTTTGGCGTTTAGCTCAAATGACAGATACCAAAGATCCAAATCCCAACGAACAAATCCACGAAGAGATCAAGGCAAAGATAGAAAATTCTTGGAAAGATCGTTCTTCTTCCTTTGATCGCGATCCTCAAAAACAAGCCAACGAATTTCTGGCAACATTGAGTCAGCTTTCTCCTGAAGATTTGGATAGTGATGGGGCATATGAACTAAAAGATATGATGGTAGACCTGCTTAATATGAGTGGAGATAGAACATTTACAGGAAGAGATTTGCGAAAAAACAATGGGATAGAACACTTAGAAAATGGTCAAGTCAGTATTAAATCTCCCTCTGTTAAGACAGATAATGTACAAATTATCTCCATCTGACCAGAAGGTATCAAAATGAGAAATAAGATTACTGGACAAGAAACAATCCTTAAAAAAAATACCGTACAAAAAGTCAAGGAAAGAGCTGAGCAGAGAGATGCTGATCGTAAATACTCAGAAGAAAAACGTAAAGAAATTGCAAAAAGGCTTGGAATTGAAGTACCACTTCCCGAGGATCTAACCCATGAGGAGAGACACGGAGTTAGGATGAAAGTACAGAAAGAATTGATCAAAGAAGCTTTCACCAAAGATCAGAAACTCTTTGATGTAATGCACAGACAAACAATATGAGAACTTCATTCTCGGTGAAATGATGAGTCCAAAGGCGAAAGAATCCCCGAAGACTTCGGACAGCTTCTCAATGAAATCTTGGCATCTAGGGGAGTGAAAGGTCAAGTAGACTTTTCTAAAGGACAAAATTATTTGAAAGCTGAAGTCATGAATGAACAGAGAGTGTTTGTACTGACTACTCCGGACTACAAAATTATGATCCCTTTCAGTGGACAGTTGAAGTTGGAGAAACAACCAGAAATGAGTTATGAAGAAATGAATACTCCTATGCAAGAGTCAGAAAAATCTTCTGCCTACCGCAGAGCAGAATCAACTTTGGAGCATCCAAATAGCAATAAAATTCAGCTTGTTGGGCTGGGGTTAACCTCAAAAGAAATCACCAGCTTACTCAGCCAATATTCCGAGAAATTGGAAGATATCTCCGACTTAGAAATCAATTTGGGAGATAACGATATTACAACTTTCCCAACGATTCTGCTGAATATGAAGACTTTGAAAAGTGTAAACTTGGACAATAACCGTATCAAAGCATTCCCAAAAAATAACCCTTCAAAAAAGGTAGAAATCAAAAAAGAAAAGTGTCCAAATTTGCAAGAAATCTCTCTAGATCGTAATAATCTTTCTACATTCACGGACGAATTTTTAGAGCTAGATCAGATCAAACATCTTTCCTTGAATGATAACAGATTTTCAGAATTGCCGAGTGATATTTCCAAACTAGAACACCTCAAAGATCTTCAAATCAGAGAAAATCAGCTTTCTAAACTTCCTGAAAGTATCACAACATTGAAAGAATTGAGGAGCTTACAAGCCTCTCGTTGTGGATTAACAGAATTGCCAGCTGATTTTAACAAGTTGAAAAATCTGACGGTACTTTGATTGAGTGAAAATAGACTCAAAACTCTCCCTGACCTCAGCACTTTGACCGATTTGTGGGCATTGTATCTGAATGATAACGAATTGACCACTTTGCCATCGCTGGGAAGTTTGCAAAAGCTAGAATACTTGGATATAGAAGACAACAAAAATCTGACCACCATCCCCAACGATATTAAAACTCTACCAAACTTGAAATCGGAGATAAAACTTTCAAGCAATATTCTCTCTGGTGAACAGATGAAAGACCGCTTCGTGGATGGCGATATGTCTCATCAAGGCTATGATTTCTCAGACGGAGCAAATGACTTTTTCAAGGATAAGGAACAATTCAAGTATACTTTTGCCCAAGGGGGTAGTGAAAATGAAGCCTTAGGAAATGCCCAAAAAGAATTGAAAATCAACGAAACTGACCAGACGTTCAAGATGGTGAAACAACTGAAAAATGGTCAGTATTCTATGGTGTTGTTTGTTCAAACACACGAGAATGAATACTTTAAGAAATAGTAGGAATTACATCAATTTCAAATACTTTCTCAAATGGTAATCAATGCCTCCATCAGAGTATACAACAATAGTATCTTTAGTGGACTGCTCAATAATCTGTTCAACTTCTTAAAAATCTTTGATATAAGAACTTCCACAATGTTGAGCAAATATTTTCCCTAAATCTTTCATAATCACTAAAAATTTTCACCCCATTTTCTAGTTTTTTTTTGGAGTTGTTGAGTAATTTGAGAGGTCTGCCAATCAATCCCGGTAATATTTTTAAATCCCAAATCCCATAGTATCCCGACAAGATTAGATACTCAAGCTCATCCAGCTCCTACGAAAACAATCTTTCCTTGCATACCAAAAAAAATGAAGTAAATCACCTTTTAGAATAACCAAGCTTTCCGAGAAAGCAAGCAAAAGATTAAAACGAAAAAATTTGCAAAAGGAGATATAATCTTTATACTAGGGAGAATGTGAAGACTTTATCTTTTTTTCCCTCTTTTGTAATGGTGGCATTTCAGATTTTTAGATTTAGTGTGTATCGGTATGGAATTTTTTATTTCCTCTCCTTTCTGATTGGGTATGGTTTTTTGACCTTTCTGGGGAAAAAGGAATATTTTCGTAAGTTTCCAGCACTTCAGCAGGTTTTAACGGCAGATTTGGATTATCTTTTTATCTTTTTGCTTCTGGGAGTGCTGGTGGGTGGAAGGTTGGGGCATGTCTTTATTTATGATTTGGAGAGTTTTATTGGTAATCGATGAGCAATTTTTGCTGTCCGAAAAGGTGGAATGTCGTTTATCGGTGGGGGAGTGGGAGTATTTCTAGCGATGTTGCTTTTCAGAGTTTTTTTTAAACTTTCTTGGAAAGAGTTTCTTCTCCTTTTTGATATGATTCTGATTGTGGTTCCTCTGGGGATTTTCTTCGGGAGACTGGGAAATTATCTCAATCAGGAACTTTACGGGATTGCGGTATCTCAACTTCCTCTTTCGGAGGGGGTAATTTCGTTCCTTCAGAGCGTTAATTTGATACATGTGTATCCTCAAGTGGATACTGTTTTGAGGATTAATACTAATCTGCTTTCTATGCTGTTTGAAGGGATTTGTTTGTTTGTGGTGAATTGAGTATTGTTTTGTTCCCAGCTTAAAAAAAAGCGTTTAAAAATCTGAATAATTTCAAGCTGTTTTTTGGTGGGGTATAGCGGATTTAGATTCCTTTTTGAATACCTCAGAAATGATTCTCAGTCGGAATTTATCGGTTGGTTTACGAAAAGTCAGTGGGTCTTTTTGGTGGCATTTGTGATAGGAGTGGTATTGTGGATTGTTTCGCAGAGGAAAGTGAATGAGGAGATTTAATCTTGAAATTTGATTTGACTTTGTTTAGTAAATGTGTATATTTGAGGTACAGAGAGTATGAACAGAAGTATAAATTAAAAACAAAAAAAATTATGCCATTTATTATTTTATCTTTTGTGTTAGCTATAATAGTAGTTATCATAACATTGATGACTCCTCATTCTGCTTGGTTAGTTGTAGAATTTGAGGGTAGTCCAATCAAAGTACAAACCACTTCCGAAGGGAAGAAATTCGTTTTGGATAGATTCAATCCTGGCGATAAGATCGGCATTATTGTCGATTGTGGGAAGTATCGGTATGATCCTACTTATCACGCCACTCGTGATGGAGTCTATAAGGGGATCTGGGAGGGAGGAAAGTTGGTTGTATCTGACCAATTGGACTCTGAAAAATTAAAAGATAAATATCTTACGTTCTAATTGGGGAGCAAATTGCTCCCTTTTTCTTTTTATAAGATGTGTCCGTATTTTTTGATCAGATTTTTGATATCTATGGCTAGAGCGGGGTAGGAGGGAGAGAGGAGAGTGTAGAGTCTGTTGATGGAGCTATTGTGTTTCCCTAGTTTGAGAATCTGCTGGAAATGTGGTATACTGATCGTTTTTTGAAAGTTTTTAACTGCTTTGAGAATGGTTTTTTCGATAGTTCCTTTATTACTTGGGTTGATATTGTAGAGACATTCAAGGATTGCTAACTCAAGGTTAGCATATCTCATTATCCCCCCTTTGAGTTTGTGTTTTTGGGTATGTTTCGAAAAGGCAGGGAAGAGGTTTTGGGATTTTGATTCATAAATTTTAAAGTTGATTTTTTTATCAAAGAGAACGGTTTCAACTGCTTGCTTTTCTTTATTGAAGATGATGATTTCATCAGGAATATTGATCCCTGTGGTGTGGAGATGAATCTCTAATGCGGTCATCCCTCCAATGTATCGGTCTTGTTTACAATACTGTTGGCAGTGTTGCTTTAAAAGTGGTCGATAAAACTGATCTTCTAGCTCTGTCTCTGTGATTTCTTTTTCGGGACTCTTGATAAAAAAGATATCTTTTTTTAGAGAGATCAGGTATCCTCTATTTTTTAGCTGATGAGTCAGCTTGTATATTTTTCCTTCAGACAATTTTTCTGGGAAAGCGGTCGAGATAATCTCCCTAAATTTTTCTATTGTGAAGATCTTGTTCTGATTTTTTTTGAGGGATTTTTCTAGTTTTTCTTTAGATTCTTTCAACATTTTGTAGATAATAACGATAAAATACTGTTAAAAAATCTAACGATTCTTCCCAAAAAATCAAGGGAATCTTTCCATAAAAATTTGAAGTGTTTTTCTATTGTAAAAAGATAAGAAAAAGATACAAGAGAGCAGTCGCAAGATAAAAAATATAAAATACTTCTTTTACCCCTTACTTTGATCGATTGATGCTTAGCCAAGGAATGTTATTGCCAGCGGAAGTTTGTGCAACCAGAAATGTTTGCCGAGATACTGTGAATGCTCGTTTTATGGAGCTTGGTGCATCAAATTATGAGGTACTTCTAGAGGTAAGTAGCAATAAGTTTTTGTTGAATATGAATAAAGATGAAAATGGGATCCATTCTTTTGAGATTGTGGCAATGAAAGGATTTATGGAGATCACCACTAAGATTATTGACCTTTTGAAAAGGCTGATTGCCCATTTGTGGGAGATGGTGGATTAAAGATTACTTGAATATTGATTGTGAAAAAGTATACTAAAAGCTGAATTTGATTCAGTTTTTTTTATCCTTATTTTTGGAAAATGACTTATGGAGAACCTTATGTAGATACTCTTATTGCGGAATATAATCGTAATCCTGTACATAATTATGCTTTGGAGGATTTTTCTGTTTCTAGACATGAAGGGAATTTTATTTGTGGGGATGATATTACGGTGTATGTGAAAATTGAGGAAAATAGTATCGTGGATTGGAGTTTCGATGGGAATACAGGGAGTGTGACTACAGCGGCAGCGAGTTTACTCTCGGAATTGATTATGGGAAAGGGGATTGATGAGGTGATGGAGCGAGGCTATGATACGATTGCGGCTGCTGGGTTAGATGTGCTTCCTCGTAGGAGAAGGGCTGCGATTATTGCGTTATTGGCTACGAAAAATGCCATTCATCAGTATAAATTTGATAAAAATGCCACAACGGGGCAAGTTTTGGTAGAGGAGTTTGAGGATCTTTTGGATGATTAAATCCTTGCTTGAAAAGTTGCTCAGAATTTTTATACTTACTGGAAGAATCTTTTATTTTTCATTGAACTCTTATGAAAAAGTCTCTTTTACAAGTTATTGTTTTCTTTATTTTAGTGACGGTAGGTCTAGGATTTTTGCAAAAACATCTGATAGATTCGCGTGGAGAGGAAGAACTGATTCCCGTAGATGCTATTACCGAAACCAAGGAGGTGAGTTTGAGTAAATGGCTTGAGCTCTATCATAATGGGGTTTATAAAAAAATAGAGATAAAAGACAGTACGGATATGAAGGGATTTATTTTGGTTGGAACGGGTGAGGACACAGGTTTCTCTTTTTTGGGTGCGAAGAAAGCATTGACGAATGAATTTGTGTTGGCAGTTGCTAAGAAACCTTTGGATACGAGTATCAGTGAACTTGGGATTTCCTTGACGGGAGCTACTATTGTGACTACTACCTATACGGAATCCTCTCGGCGAATGAAGCTCATCGAGCAGTTCGGAATCTTTATTCTGATTTTTCTTCTCTTTATCTTTGGTGCGAAGTTTATGCTAGGAAAGGGGAATGGTGCAGGTGGATTACTCAATGTACAGGTAGGGAAAAAGTCTGAGAAAGACAAGTCTAAAACTCGTTTTCATGATATTGCTGGGATGGCAGAGGTGAAAAATGAGTTGATTGAGGTGGTAGATTATCTCAAAAATCCTGATAAATATAAAAAAGTCTGAGCGAGACATCCAAAAGGGGTTTTGCTTTATGGAGAACCTGGTTCTGGAAAGACCTTACTTGCTCGTGCGGTAGCAGGGGAGGCAGAGGTTCCCTTTTTCAATGCTTCTGGATCAGAATTTATGGAAATGCTTGTGGGAATGGGAGCTGCAAAGGTGAGAACCCTTTTTAAGCAGGCAAAAGATGCGGGAAAGGCAATTATCTTTATCGATGAGATTGATGCGATTGGAAGAAAAAGGGGAGCGGGGCATAATGGAGCTAATCAAGAACAAGAACAGACCTTGAACCAGATCTTGACGGAAATGGATGGATTTGATAATGATACGAATATTATTGTAATGGCTGCTACTAATAGGCCAGACATTTTGGATCCTGCCTTGCTTCGTGCAGGAAGGTTTGATAGAAAAATTTATGTCACTGCTCCGACAGCTGAAGAAAGGACTGAGATCTTTCAGTATTATTTGAAGGATAAAAAAGTAAGTAAGAAAGTAAAGATTGAATCTTTAACAAAAAGGACGAGTGGACTGGTTTGAGCTGATATTGAAAATATTGTGAATGAAGCTTCTCTCAGAATTGCTAAGGATGAACGTGAAACTTTGGAGGTTGACGATTTTGAGTATGCATTGGAAAAGGTGATTATGGGTCCTGAGAAAAAAGTGAAAGGAATTCAAGAAAAAGAAAAAAAGCTGACCGCCTATCATGAGTTGGGACATGCTTTGCTTGCTCATGTGCAACCAGAAGCTGATCCTGTGGAAAAGATTTCTATCGTGCGTAGAGGGCATGCTTTAGGGGTGACACGAACAACCCCTACAGAGGATAAAAATCTCTATTCTAAACACTACCTTCTTTCAGAATTATCGGTAATGTTGGCAGGAAGAGCTGCGGAAGAAATCTTCTTTGGGAAAAATGAGATTACAACGGGTGCTTCAAATGATTTCGAAAGAGCTAATAAGACCATCAGAAATATGCTCACAAAATTCGGAATGGATGAGGAACTTTGAATGGTAGTCTATGAAGAAAATCCTGATTTTAATTTTATGAAACCTTATAGCGAGACTACTGCACAAAAGATTGATGTGAAGGTAAAAGAGTACTTGGAGGCCGCTTATGCTATCTCAAAAAAGACTATCATGAAATATAAACCTACTTTAGATGAAATAGCTAAAATTCTGATTGAAAAGGAGTATATTTCTGGAGATGAGTTTGCAGAGATGGTTGATAATCCAGAAAAAATTGTAGAATAAGATTTATTTCCCCTTCTTTTGTCTATGCTCTACGGAAATCACGAAGCCATTCATACGCTTAAAACTTACCTAGAAAATACTATCCAAACCTGAACGGGGATTCAGTTTTTTCTTCTGGTCGGACCTAATGGTATTGGAAAATCTGCTCACGCCCAAGCCCTCATCAAAGAATTGCTCGGCGACTATATGTATAGCGATTTTCTCTATCTCCAAGACTACACCAACGATATCGGGAAGACCCATACCATTCCCGTTGAATTGAATGATAGCAATAAGCTGATAGAATTTCCTGATGGTTCAAAACGCGAGAATTACGGTATTCGTGAGCTCAATCTCCGAATGCAACAATCCTGATTTTCTCCGACTAAATTCGTTCTCATCGAAAATATCCAAAGAATGTCGGGTTCCGCGATGAATGCCTTCCTCAAAACCTCAGAAGAACCTCTCAAAAATCGTTTTATTATCGCGACGCTTCCGCATACTTCCCAGGTTCTCGATACGATTCTCTCGCGTTCTATCGCCATTCACTTTGACCCTTTGTCTGAAAAGGAAATGGAGGAGTTTGCCCAGGAGAAGGGTATCGTTTCTTCGGACCCAGAGCTTCAAAAAATGCTGATTGCGATGGCGATGGGGAAACCGTGAATGTTGCTCAGACTTTCTGAGCAGATTTCTCTCAATCCTGAACTTGCAAATACGATTAAAAGTTTGATTTCTCTGCTCCCTTCTCCTTCCGCTTCCCAGACCAAAAAGCAACAATTGCTTAAACAGTTAGCAGAAATTGGGTTGTTGCAGGATTTTATTGATGGGTGGATTGCCTATGGGACGGAGCACAATCTCTTCGCTAATGCGGAAAAATGGCTAGAAATCAAAAGGCTGATGCAGGCGAATGTGAATGTGGATAATTTGTTGTGGTATGGAGTGTTGGAGTAAAAGGGGTTGAAAAGTATAAGAAATTAATTTACAACAAAAGAATTAAAGATATTGTAAAGAGTATTTATCATCTCACATATTTCTGTAGATATAGGTTTTTCAATTTAGAGTAATTTGTGAAAGATTTATTTCTACATCTTTTCAGTTTTGAAGTGCTTTGATAATGTTTTCAAATAAATAGATGATATCCTCTTTTCAAATTTTTATAAGACTTTCTTTATGGGCTAATAATCCCTGAAACACTTGAATGAGTTTTGCTCATTTTGTATACATACTGCGTGGCATTGCATTTTCCAAGGGAATAGGAATAACAGTTGCTTGAGTAAGGTAGGCAATAATAAATTGGTCTAAATCTGCACTGAAGCCCTTGCCTTTTGCTTGATTGAGAAAGTGTTGAGCAAAAGTTTTGGTATACATTCTCAATCCTGAAGTAATATCTTGAATATTATATCAAAATACATTACTTAAAGCTGACTGGATATCCAATACCGTTTCTCTGTATTGATTGATATTTTCTTTTCCCATTTTTTGATAACGGTCTCCAATTAAAAGTACGTTATCATTTTCTTGAATATTTTGTTGTTGGCTATATTCCAACATTTTTTGAGCATCGGCAGGGTTTTGTTCTAAGTCATAATCTGTTTGAATGATATGTTCTACTTCTGTATACTGTTCTAAAATGTAGGATAACCCTTGAATAATCGCTCATTCTTTTCCCTGAGTTTTGGGAGAAGACAAGGTAAAATCTTGATATATATATGGCAATTCTAGCTTTGGTGCATCATTAATAATTCCTATGAGGTTAGTATCGGTTTGTTCTTTCAGTCTTTTTACAGTTTCTTCTAATTTTGAAAAATTATCAGCGAATTCTTCTTGACTAGAAAAGAAAGGAGTGATTGCTATTATCTTTGTCATATAATTTTTTCTATTATAAAATATAGTTATTACTCGATTAGTATAATGATATATGCATAATAAGTCAAGGTAAATTAGTCCGCTTCCCAGATGAAGTGGATAATTTGTTGTGGTATGGAGTGTTGGAGTAGAGGTTTATGCAACCGTTGCAATAATCTGTATCCATTTTTCATCGGTAAAGTTGTCCCAGAGTATAATATAGCCAGCCTGACCAATAATTTCAGTTAGTGTGCTTTTATCATAATACTGAAAGTCTCTATCAAATCCACGACTACGCCCAGTTCTTTCTGTACCTCTACCTTGTATCACACTTATAAAGATTATTTTTTCGTTTTGTAAGTGGAATTTTACCTTTTTTAAAAACTCTACTATTTCTTCTGGTGTAAAATGTACAAACACCGCATTAGCATATATTGCATCTACTGTATCTAGTGGAAATTCATCATTTTTAGCATCAAATAGTATCGTGTTCAATAATTCAGCTTGCAATTTTTCTACAAAAGGTTGTACGAAATCACTTCACACTACTTCATACCCCGCATTTTTAAGAGCAATTGCATCTAGTCCACCGCCAGAACCTATTTCAAAAATTTTGCGTCCTTTTGGTAAATATCTTTCAAGCTCCTTTACTCTACTATCTGGTGTCATCCCGCCAATACTACCATCTTGGTTTGATTGCAAGTACTGGTCAGCAAAGGTGGTGTATTGAGTGTGATTGAAGGTGTTAGAAATTTTCATTTTCTTTTTTTAGGGATAAAACTTACTCTTTCCTTTCGTACATAATCAACGGATTTTTTGTATACAACCCCCCTTCCGTCCTCCTAAACTTAGCCCGTCGTCCTCCCTCCCCCCTGACAGGGGGATAAACTATGTTGGTCTACCGCTTAGGTATTGATTTTTGGGTTTTGTACTCAGTTCTAGTTCTCTATATTGTACGAATTCTTTGAGTTCTGTTTTTACTTTGTTGAGATTTGTTTCCACTTCTTCATTAGTAAATCTTAGTATTGTAATCCCATACTTTGTAATCAGTTCTTCTCTCATCTTATCGTATGATATTTGTTCTTGTTCATTATGATAGCCACCGTCAATTTCTATTCCAAACAATAATTTAGGGCAATAGAAATCCAAGATAAAACTCCCAATCACTCTTTGTCTTCTAAATCTATATCCTCCAAAACTTTTATCTTTCAATACCACATTCCAAAATAGTCCCTCCGCTTTTGTTGGACATTTCCTATTTTGTTTAGCATATTCCACCAGACTACGATTGTAGGGGATAAAGCGTAATGTTGTTTGTTCTTCCATTAATTGGATATGGAAATAAAACTGGCTGATGTAGCAACCCCCTCTTCCGTCGTTCTAAACTTGGCTCGTCCTCCTCCCTCTCCCCCTGACAGGGGAGTAAACTGTATACATCGTTTTCTGTACAGAGTTTTCCTCCCTGTCAGGGGAGGTGCCCGATAGGGCGGAGGGGTTGTTTAACAAAAAACTTACTCTTTCCTCTCATACATAATCAACGGCTCTAAATTCACCTCAAACTCTTTCATATCAAATATTTC
>JAISKI010000066.1 GCA_031261265.1 Candidatus Peribacteria bacterium | reverse complement strand
CCATGTGTTTGCTTGATAACTACACAATAAGGATTATCACCTTTTTTTGAAGAGAAAAATATTAGTAGATAAAAAAAGAAACAGCCCCATAAGTTTAGGGCTGTTTTATTAATTTATTTTATCCAAACCTTGTTTTTCTTCTGCATTTCCTTATTCTATCATCACTTTATTCCCATTCCCTTACTTATGTCTCAATTTCTCCCGACCACATCAGAATATCAACATTTTTTGGAAGTAATTAAACAACAAATTCTACATTCCAAGCATACGGCTATCAGGTCTGTAAATAGAGAACTTATTTCTCTTTACTATGAAATTGGAAAGCATATTACCCTTAAACAGAAAGAAACAAATCGGTGAGATAAATTGATTGAACAGATCGAGAAAGATTTGAAATTGAGCTTCCCTGATATGAGTGGTTTTTCTCGCTCAAACCTCTTCTATATGAAAAAAATGTTTCTTTTTTTTGGTGAGCAACAAATAGTCCCACAGCTTGTGGGACAAATTCCTCGATGACATATTAGACTACTTCTAGATAAGGTAAAAGAAAATTCAGAAGCATTATTTTATATAGTTAAAACTATAGAAAACGGGTGGTCTAGGGTTGTTTTGGATCACCAAATAGAGAGTCAGCTTTTTCAGAGAACTCCTAATCTTTCAAATAATTTTGCAATTACGATAAAAGAGGAAAATATTACTCCTATCCAGGAGAGTTTTAAAGAGAGGTATATTCTGGATTTTTTGGAGTTATCACAGCAGGCAAAAGAAAAGGACATTGAAGAAGCATTGGTGCAAAATATTACAAAATTCCTGATAGAACTCTGAAAAGGGTTTGCATTTGTAGGGAAACAATACAAACTTACGGTAGGCAACCAAGAATTTTATATAGATTTACTTTTCTATCACTATATTCTCAAAAGATTTATCGTCATTGAACTTAAAACTACAGAATTTAAACCAGAACACATAGGACAACTAGGTTTTTATATGACAGCGATAGATGAACAGGTGAAGGCAGAAGACGATAAAGAAACTATTGGATTGATTATTTGTAAAACAAAAAATGCTACGGTGGTAGAATACGCCTTAAATAAAAGTAATCAACCTATGGGTATAGCAGAATATTCTTTTACCCAACTTCCTGAAGAATTCTCTCAATATCTACCAAATACGGATGAATTAGAAAATGCTATGCAATAACATTCCTTTATCCTTCCCATTCCTCGAATGGTCCTCAAACAGAAATACTACAATCTCTACCAAACCCAAATCCGAAAAGACATTCAAGCCAAAGTCTATCACAAACAGCATTTTTCTATCAGACTTTTTGGGCAGGACTATTTTTGATTGATAAAAAGAAAAAAAATCTGACCTCTCTCCCTGCAACGATACCAAATCATGGGAATAGAACTTCCCTCAGATCCTGACTTCATCCGCTCCGAACTCGCCAGAATCCAAAAAAACTACGGGAATAAGCGAGGAAATATCTCCTTTCAGTTCTGATTTCTCAATGAGATTATCAGCTTTGAAAACTGTGGAGCGAGAGAAGGGGATTTCGTCAACGACATCAAACAGATGAGGCTGAATGTTCGTGAAAAAATCACTCAGGAATACGGACTTTCCCTCGCCTTCCGTGAGAATATGCCTCAGAGTAATATTATTTACTTCATCGATAAGTCTGATGAAGACTTAATGGAAGAAATGAATAGCGGTGCGAAGCAGAAAGTGAAGCATGGATTTAGTAAAAATATAGATTTCCAATTGGCGAGTCCAGACCAATACGAAGAATTTTACCAGAAACGAGCGAAAGTAGCGGGATTCAAAGGATTCGCTCCGATTACGAAAAAGCAGTTCTACGATCTGATGGAGTATCTGGAAAAAAATAATTGTGGACATATCTTTCTGACCTTGCATGAAGGCGAGATTATCGCAGGAAGTATCTGCCTTTTAGATGATAATCATCTCGTCTACCTCTACGGCTTCGCCGAGAGAGGAAAAAATAGCTACGGAGGTCAGCAATATTTGAAGTTCAGAGCGTTCGGACGAGCGAGAGAACACGGATATGATTACTGTGATATGATGGGAGGAGCACCGACAGGTTTCCCCGAACATCCTCTGACAGGAGTAAGTGCCTTCAAAGAGTCGTTATGATGAAGTAAAATTGAGCTGTATGGAAATTTCGACTTAGTTCTGAATACGTGGCTCTATAAGGTATTTAAATGGTATACAGAATTTCGCTCAAAGCATTAAAAAAGCTGATAAGTATATCCTATCAGCCTTTTTTCTAAAGTTTTTTCTTACTTCATCAGTACCATCTCTTCACAAATACGAAGAGTTTCTTTATCAATGTTTTTTGGGATGCAATGATGAACTTCAAAGACATGGAGCACCTCTTCTAAACATTTCTTTCCGAAATTCCTGATTTTTTTCTCTACGATCTGTCTCCAATGTCCGGGTTCACAAAGTTGGTAGATGTAGTCAGAATCAGTACTTTTTAGAGAATTAGCGGTTCTGACACTAAAAAGATTAGATTTCCATAAGTTTGTGGTAAGAAACTTTATCAGTTCTTCACGTTCACTTCGTTCAGTACTTTCCGTACTTCTGGATTCTGTGGGGACTGCTTCCTCTCCTCGTCGCTTTAATAAGGCGAGTCTCTCATTCTTTTCTGATTCCAATCCCTTGATTTTCTCTTGCTGGAGGGTAATTTTTCCTTGGCTCTTCAGATAAGGATCAAGTTTTTGATACAGAGATTCTTTCAGTTTTTTTATTGCTCTGTTTATGAGGTAGTTCGCCCTTTTGTCATCAACTCCCCAGAGGATAGCGATCCGTTTCAGAGATTGCTTTTCTGCCTGTTGAATTCCGAATCTCATTTGCAAAAGTCTGATTTCTTCTGGTGAAAGACATTCTTCAAAGATCTCCTGAAAAGCTCCTACGATGCTCTCCTCCTTCAAAGAGAGAGTAGTCAGTTCTTCTCTACTTTGTCTGGACATCCACTCAGCGAATACTTCAATACCGTCCTCTACAGAGTGTACCGATTTCCTGTTGGGTACTTCACCTTTTGCGACAGCTTTCCAAAAGCGTCTCGTATAGTCTTCCAGTACCTCATCAATCCCTTTAGGATGGATTCCCAAGAAATTATCTCCATACAATGCCCTGAGTAAATCAACGTAAGGCAAGAAATAAAAAGAAATCTGATAATAGGGCGAGGGGAATTTTAATCGTTCCCAGAGCTCAATACTGCCACGCATTGCCAAGTGGAGTTTTTCTACTTCGAGAATTTTTTCTGCACACTTCCATAGGGGAGTTTTCTCTTCCACTTGAAATCCTTCGGCATACACTTTTAGCATACTTGCATAAAGTTGATAGGGGCTTTTAGGAGTTTTTATCCTGATCCCAAATTGTTTCTCAACTCGTGCAACATCTTTAGCTACCGTTGCTCTAGAGATCTGCATGATCTCAGCAATGCAATAATGAGGAATTTCTGCCTCAAATAATTGTTTCATTTCTTCAGCATGGAGCTGAAATCTTTTGTTGTTGTTCATATTTTGTTTTTTTAAGAGTTTTTATTCTAATAAGAATATAAGGATATGTCTATGAAAGTCAATAGCTCGGTTTGTAGATTGTGAAATGCGACTCATTTTCTCTTGCAATTTACTATTTTTTGACTATATATCGATTATTTATGACAGACATTATTACAATGGTACAAATTATTAAAACGTTCACTAATATTTGATTAATTGGACATGAAATCCATATAGAAGTGGATTCTAGTAAAGCTCTTCCAACTATTGAGATTATCGGTTTAGCCGATATTATGATCAAAGAAGCCAAAGAGCGTATCCGTGGTACCTTTAGAAATTGTAATATTAAATTACCTAATCTCAAATTTATTCTCAATTTGGCTCCGAGTGATATCAGAAAAGTCGGGACAGGATTTGATCTTCCTATGGCATTGTCACTTTTACTCCTTATGCAAGAAGGGCATTTTCAGCACAAAGATAAGGTAGAAAACGGACTATTTTTCGGAGAATTAGGCTTGGATGGTAGTGTGAAAAGGATTAATGGTTTGCTCCCTTGTGTACTTTCTGCCAAGAAAAAGTGACGAAAAGAATTTTTTATCCCCAAAGAAAATCTCTTTGAGTTGGAGTATATCCCTGATATTTCGGTCTATCCTATTGAGCATTTTTCTGATTTGGTAGACTATTTTGTGCTTGGCAAGGAATTACCTCATGTTGCGGTTCCCAAAGATATTCATAGTCTCTCTGATTCTCAGCTCATTGAAAATGATTTTCAGTACATCAAGGGACAAATTTTTGCTAAAAGAGCGTTGGCAATCGCTACAGCAGGATTTCATAATGCTTTAATGATTGGAGCTCCAGGAAGCTGAAAGACGATGATGAGTAAAGCGATGCAGAGCATCTTACCACCTCTAGATTTTTCGGAAATCCTTGAAGTGAGTCAGATTTATTCTGTGATTGGAAAACTCAATAAAGAGATGCCTCTGATCACGCAGAGACCTTTTAGACAAATTCATCATACTGCATCCAGATTTTCCATTATCTGAGGAGGTAGTCAACTTACGCCTGGAGAGGTTTCGCTCGCACATAAAGGGATCCTTTTTTTCGATGAGTTGACTGAATTTCCTAGGGAGACCTTAGAGGTACTTCGTCAGCCTTTGGAAGAGAGATCTGTGACCATTTCGAGAGTTTCCTGAACCGTGGAATACCCAGCAAATTTTATGTTTATTGCTTCGATGAATCCTTGTAAATGTGGATATTATAAAGATAGACATAAAGCATGCTCTTGTTCGGCGATGGATATTAAAAGATATCAAAATAAAATTTCTGGCCCTTTATTGGATAGAATTGATATTATTTTGGAGGTGCCGAGAGAAAATATTGATACGATTCTCGAAAATCAGAGAGGAGAAAACTCTGAAAGTCTGAAATCAAAAGTGGTTTCCGCACGAAAAATCCAGCAAGAAAGGTTCAAAGGTTTACCTCTGCATGCAAATGCTCATATGACGGCGAAGGAATTACAAGAGATTATCCCTTTGACCAGTGAATGTAAAGATTTTCTTTCTCAGGCTTCTAGGAGTTTAAATTTATCAGGGAGAGTCGTCCACAGGACGATCAAGCTTGCTAGGACTATTGCAGATATGCAGGCAGAGGAGCAAGTTTTAGTGAAACATTTAGCGGAAGCGATTCAATATAGGAGTAAGACAATGTTTATTGATGAGGAGTAGGTCTTTTATTTCTGGTTGCAAAACTGCTCAATATCTGTATGCTGAAACAAAGGCTTTTACTTTTTTATTTGAAACTTTGGCAAAAAGGAGGCGTGCGAAATCGAGGACAATCCTCAACCTTAATAAATATCATGTAGGTATTCTTTGTATTGTCTTGGGGGCGATATTCTTTTTTAGTAAAATCGTTGCTCCTGATGCTCCGATTTTTAAGTTTCTATCGGAAAATGCTAGTATTGCCTTTGGACAGCTTGGATTATTAGTATTTTTTGCATTATGTATTGTCTTGGGGATTTTGATCCTCTTTAAAGGATATTTAATGAAAACCTTTATCAAACAGTTTATTTTATTGATGTTTGTGGTGTCTGGGATTCTCAATTTTCAAGCAATGAATGAGGATGTTGGAAGTAGTCTGGTTAATCGAGTAAAATCTGCAGAATATGGAGGGTATTTTTCTTGGCCCCTTATCAAGGGATTGGAATTACTTTTTGGACAATCGCTCTGGGCAATCAGAATTTTGGTTATTTTGTTTGCCTTGTTGATTTTGTTGTGGATATTTTATGTACTTAATGTTAAATTGCCCTCTCTGCCTAAAGTGAGTCTTCATCAGGAAGAAAAGCCTGTTCCTCGCAATGAAGAAACTAAAAAACCTTTTATCACGAGGGAAGCAAAAATTACTTCTGATTCTGAGCTTTTGAGAAAAGTCTCTCAGGCTACGGGAGTCTCTTCTGCAAAAAATGAACAAGCTAGCGGTTCTTTGCTCAAAGATATGTTGAGACAAAAATTGGAAAGCAAAATGTCTTCTGCTACGACTGGTGGAAAAGGTGCTCACAAGGAAGAACCAAAGCCCCGTCGTCAGATTCAATTCTCTGGAGATAAACCAACCTTCCCTTACTCTTTACTGGAAAATACCCTCTGACAGGCTCAAAATGTGGATCAGAATTTCATTGTGGAAAAGGCGAAATCGCTTCAGCATAAATTGATGGAGTTTGGGATTCCTGTGAGTGTAGAGGGATTTGATATTGGTCCTTCTATTGTGCAAATCAAAATCAAGCCATCCGAAGGGATCAAAATTTCTTCCATTGAAAATCTGGCTAATGATATTAAATTGTCTTTGAAATCCAAATCTCTGAGAATTGTAGCTCCGATTCCTGGTACTGATAGTGTGGGTATTCAGATTCCCAATCCCCAGCCGAGTATGGTGAGGATTGGTGATATTCTTAATTCAGGAATTTTTCAGGAAGCTATGAAAAAATCTGAAACGGGACTTGCACTTGGAAAGGGGATTGATGGTTCTATTGAGGTAAAGACCTTAGAATCTATGCCTCATTTATTGGTGGCTGGAGCTACGGGAAGTGGAAAATCCGTGGGAATCAATGATTTCATCGTTTCTCTGATGTTTCAAAATACGCCGTCAGAATTGAAATTTTTGATGGTTGATCCCAAACAAGTGGAACTGGAGATGTATAGTGGATTGCCATATATGTTGGCTCCAATTGTGTATGATTCTACCAAGGCGATCAAATTACTTCAATGGACGGTGCAGGAGATGGAGAGGAGATATACTACCCTCAAGGAGCAAAGAGTAAAAAATCTGACAGAATATAATACCAAAAATCCTGCGGAAAAGATGTATCGTATTGTCTTCGTGATTGATGAAATGGCGGACATGATGCTTTCTAGCTCAGCGAATAGAAAAGAAGTAGAAAACTGTATCAACAGATTGGCGGCGAAAGCCAGAGCGGTGGGAATCCATCTCATCTTAGCTACCCAAAGACCAAGTGTAAATGTGATTACGGGGCTGATCAAAGCAAATATCCCGACCAGAATCGCTTTTTGAGTGGTTTCTGAAGTGGATTCAAGGACTATTCTTGGACGTAAAGGTGCAGAAGACTTAGTGGGAAAAGGAGATATGTTGTATATGGATCCGAGTACAAAATTTCCCATCAGAATCCAGGCTCCTTTTGTAGCAACTGAGGAAATAGAAAAAGTAGTTGATGCTTTGAAGCGTAAATATATGCAAGGACTCACAGAAGAAGATATTTACAATCCTGAAATCATTGCAGCATTAGAGTCAAAGATGGAAACGTGAGCTGGTGCATTTTCTGGGGGAAATGGTGATGAGGACGATTTAATTGATCAGGCGATTCAGGTGATAGCAGAAACCAGAAAAGCTTCGGCTACCTTGTTGCAGAGAAAGCTTTGAGTGGGATTTGCAAGAGCGGCAAGGATTATGGATATTTTGGAAGAAAGGGGGATTATTTGACCTGCTGAGGGTGCTAAACCGAGAGATATTTTCTTGTAAAATTGATCTTGTATTTAGTTGACATTTCCGTATATTTAATATACTATACTTTATATGGTAGTATATTACGAAAATGGGAGAAAGACTGCTTTTTGATAAGGATAATTTAAAAAAAGTGTTTGCTGGAGCGAAAGGGACCAGCCTTTTGAAGAAGTATGGTTTTTCATGACTTCCAGCATTATATACTATGCTCATCGAGAGAAAGACAAAGGATTGTGAATATATTGTGGGGCCAGCTGGGGTTGGGAAAACTACCTTAGCCCTTTCGGATCAGTATGGAGCAAAAATAATTGAGACACAACAAGATATTATCGATCTGCTTACCTTGAATTTTGATGAATTAGTCTGTGTGACTTCAATTTTGGATGAGACTATTGCTAAAAATGCTAAACGTATTACGCTTTTACATGCAAATGAGGAAAGACTACGTCAGCATAGAGCTTTGAGAGATGCTCAGATATTGGAAGGCACTTCTCAGACGGCTTTTGGGAGAAATCCTGGTTCCACGCAGGGAGCTACAATCGATGATGATATTCTGATCTCTAGACTCAAAAAGGATTATGAAGATAAATCCAGAATTATTAGTTATACTTCTGATGATGTTGCTAATTTTGATGAAAAAAAAGAAATCAGTGTAAAAGACGGAATAGGGGATGAGGTAAAATATCTCCAACAAGGGATCACCTCTTCCAGTGGAAAATTTAGTCCTATTCATGTCGTGCATGAAAAGTTATTGAGAAAGGGATATGAATTTGCTCAAGAGCATGCTCTGCCTTTTTGTATTCTTGTGGTGAGAAATTCCTGAGGTGAATATGATTTTGCTCTGACTCCTCATGAAAAAAGAAAACTGATCAAGTTATCCCTTTCAGAGGTGAATGCTACGTTATTAGAGGATATTTCTGAATATATTAAAGTGGACGGAAAGATCATAAAAGTAGATCCCAAACAGAGTTATGTTTTTTTAGGGAAAGAGAGATTGCCTGAGGGATTTATCGAAGGCTCTACTGAGGAACTTTTGGAAAAATATCCAGGTTTTGACGAGACTCCTGAGGGATATTCTGTAAAAAAGATGAAAGGAGCTTACTTTTTCAATTTGGGAGATATTAAGAGGGAGGGAAGTGAGGAAAGTGTGAGTGCTACCTATGTGAGAAAAAATTTGATAGAGGGAAATGTAGAAGCACTTGCTTCTGTGCTTTCTCCACAGGTTTTTGAGGTGCTGACCCAACCAGAAAATTTACAAGCAATCAAAAGGCGTTATCAGTTGGTAGAGAAAAAGAAAAAAAATCTGGCTGATTTCAAGCAAAGGTTTGATGAACAGCATAGAATGCACCATCCTCTCACGAAAGAGCCCTTACTCAAGAAAGACGGCACCCCAAAACTCCTCTCCAAACACCTTATTACGACAAAAACTTCTCCCAAAGATGCGGAGAGGATCCTACAGTATATCGAAAAAAAGAAGGCTCTTTATACGAAGCACAAAGGACTTTTAGAGAAAAAATGGAGAAAAACAATCTATTCTAGTGAGCATGAACTTCAGTTTCCTGAATAAGATGTTTTAGAGGTTGAGTGGTAGTAGTGATGGTATATCTGTAATTAAAAATGTCCATATATATATAGAATTATTTAAATAAATCCAAGTTGAAGTGCCTGAAAAAGTAGCTGATTTTTTGACGAGAATTTTTTTTGGAGTATACTTAGAGGTAGATGATTTTATATTTTACCAAAGAAAAACAGATGAAAAAATGATTGTATGTAAGTTTGCTCGTTCTAGTTATTTCAGCCTTTTCTATTTTCTTCTTTAAAGATTCTCAGGAGGAAATAGTTTTGCATGATACTATAGAAATTGCGGAAGAATCACCTGTGGAAGAATTACCTGCAGAGGAATTATTTGTAGAGGATTGAAATGCTGACCAAAGAGATGATCAAAGAGATGATCAAAGAGATGATGTACTAGAAGACTATACTAATCTTGAGACTGCAGATCTATCGAGTGTCACGTTTTTATATCTTGGAGATGATACGTCTGGACTTTCTCAGTTTGATGTTCGTTATGTAGATACTGAGGGTAAGGTTTCAAATCCTGGGGTTCCCCCTATCCCAACGGGATATGTGTCTTTTCTTGGCTGGTATACAGAAGGTGTAGGTGGTAGCGAATTTGATTTTGATGGTGCAGTGGTAGATTCAATGACACTTTATGCACATTATAGTGATGAATTTTTGGTACAGTTTCTTGATGGATATGGTAGTGTTTTTCTGACAAAGCATGTCCCTGCAGGTAGTGCAATTAGTATACCAAGTTCTGATGAGTTGAATACGTTTTCCTATTTGACAGAATATATTTTTGAAAATCAATGGAATCTGGATGGTGATTTATATGATTTTTTTAGACCAGTAATGAGTGATATTGTATTAACACCTGTATTATACGACACTGTTTGGGTATATTTTATTTCATATGGTTCACCTGTTGGTCCTATGTTTGTGAAAAAAGGTGCTACGATAGCTGATTTAGGTATATTATCAGCACCTACAAGGGCAGGCTATAGCTTTAGTTTCTGGACGGATACAGAATATGGTACTACACCAATCAATCCCGCTACGATTATTGATACTGATCTAGTGCTTTATGCACAATGGACCGCTATGCCAAACGCAGTCCAGTATAAAGTAGTCTATTGGGTCGAGAAGCCGAATCTTGGTCATGAACCTGTGCCAGGTAATATGGATGATTATAATATTGGCTATGACTGAGGGGAAATAATGACTGGAACTGCTGGGACTACAGTGAATATTACGACGATGCCTGGATATGCTACATTTAGTAATATTGATGATCCTATGCGTTATGCACAGTTTCAATCTAGTGCTTCAACAGTGATTGCTGGCACGAATAGTACTATTATTAATGTGTATTGTAGGCTTAAGGTATACACGATCACGTTTGATCTTGGTAGTAACACAAGTAGGCTTACAATACCCAAAACAGGAGGGACAACCTATACTCGTTATTATTCAATAAACGTAAAATTTGGGCAAGATGTTACTGATACTTGGCCGTCTTCTGCTACTGCGACATTTAGTAATATCCTTGGTGGTAGTATGACCTATGGTGGTTGGCTTAAAACATCAGGTATTAATGGGTATTCAGGAAACACTACTACATATAGTAGAGTGAATTATATTATATCTGATTTTATGCCAACAAATGCAGATATACTGAATTTAACTCTTACCAAAGGGTCTAGTAGTGCTGGATCGATGCATGTACGCTACTATGCGGAGCAACTACCAGGACAAATTGGTGGAATAACAAGGACATATAATTGAAAAACCTATATGCTGATGCCCGAATATAATCGAGATAATAGTAGCACTCTTTCAGCAAAGCAAATTCCAGGATTAACTAGTGTTGGTATAAATTATTCTAGTACAGAAACGGGTCCTTCCTTATCTTCTACTGCTGGAAGTTATACATGGGAACATATATACTATGATCGTAATAGGTTCACATTATCCTATAATATGCAGGGTCATGGTATTCCGGTAGCATCAGTATCAAATATTATGTATGGGCAGCAATTGTTTTATCGAAATGTTTCCGTTGCTGATACAGGTGGCTATGAATTCAAAGGCTGGTACAAGGATACATATGGGCAAGCCCTGTTTGACTTCAATAGCACAATGCCTGCAGCTAATCAGTCTATCTTCGCAAAGTGGGAGTCAAATGCACTGCATGTTACTTTCTTGGATACAGATGGTTCAGCTTTAGGTAGTAATAATACACAAGGTCTTGATATAGGTGATGTTCTCAATCTCAATGGAATTACCATTGATGGAGTAGCTTATGTTGGTGGTGGGAATGTACTCTTTGTCGATGGGAAAGGATGGTTTGAAGGTTGGGATTATTATCCATCAGGATCAGGTTCAAGTATAAAAATCAAATTCCCAGTTGATATGCAGATATGGCAGAATACTGATTTGTATGCACGCTGGAAGACAGATGGATTTAGAATAACTTATCTGGGAGAAGGTGCTCCAATAGATACTAACTCCTATCGTTTAGGAGCTGATACTCGTATACTAGGTCAAGGTAATATTGCAGATCCAACAGATGAGACGATCTTTATTGGTTGGCGTGATACTGCTGGTAAGATATATTATGAAAATAGTTTGGTTACGATACAATGAGATATAACCCTTTATCCTGTTACTGCTTCACCAAGTGAATTGATACAGCTCATCTATCACGATAACTACACTAGTGATGATAGTGAGACGGTATTAGTATCGCAAAAAGTTCTGAAAAATAGTCAGGTTTCTTTGATAGATGGTAGTATATTTTCTCATGATGGATGAAAGATTATTGGTTGGAGTACTTCATCTAGTGAGCAATCTCTACTGGATTCATATTCCATTGGTGATGCAGATGCACACTTATATGCAATGTGGGCACTCCCACCGATAGCTACTGTCTTTTATACTCCATCCTCTGGAACAATGACCAGTGGGAATGTCCTCGCCACCCTTATTGCTAATAAACCCCTCTTACCTCTCACAGGACGAACAGACCTAGGAAGCTGAACCATTTTTACGCAGTCCTTCTCCGAAAACACGGGATATACATTTATGGTCACTGATGATGAATATGAACAGACAGCAGAGGTGGATATTCTGATTACCAATATAGATAGAACTCCTCCTGTGATCATTGCAGAAGATAAAGATACCTTATCTGAAAATATTATTGTAGTGATCACTCTCGACAAACCAGCGAAAGTCACTACTCCATGACGAACTCTGAAGCCTAGCTGACTCCCTGAGGAAGTAGAGAATGAAGCTAATGGTCTCGGAACTCTCCGAGAGAAAACCTATACTGAAAACACTGTAGAGGAAATTACTTTTCAAGATATCCTATGAAATGAAGGAACTGCTATTGTAAAAGTGACTACGGTTATCTCATCTTCAAATATTTGATGAGGCGGAGGAGCTCTTCAAAAAGACAACTGTCCGGATGGCGACTTCTCGCCTTCCTACTACGATAAAAAATGTGAAGCTGAAGCAGAACATAACGCTCCAGATGAAGAAGACTCTACGAAAACCCTCTATGAAACCGCTTACGAGCGAGCTAAAGGCTACGGGATCACTACTGCTTCCACCTATGAAGATGCAAGAATCTCTGACGCTATCCTCAGACAGGAAATGGCAAAGATGATCTCTACGTATGCTATCAAGCTCTTTCAGAAAACTCCTACTACTTCAAAAGTAGAGTGTTCCCAATTCCAAGATGTCTCTGAGGTTCCTACTGAACTGCAACCGTATATCATTCAATCCTGTGAACTTGGTCTGATGGGAATGCACGGTGATGGAATCCAAGTTCAAGATAACTTCTTCCCTAAAAGTTTTATCTCGAGAGCTGAAGTAGGTACTATCCTTTCTAGACTTCTCCGAGGTACCACGTATGCTACCCAAGAAGGTGATGAAACCTACTACAGCAGACATTTACAAGCTTTGAAAAAAGCTGGAATTATGAATTTTATTTCCAATCCTGATATGCTAGAACTCAGAGGGAATATCCTCTTGATGCTCTGGAAAAGTGTGACGAAATAACCTTTTGCTGAAGCAATCTCTATGTGATGTTTGGTTTGCTTCGTCCGCTACGCGGTTCGATATATCCGAGACCAAGCCCCTTGCAATGACGTGATGCTCTGGGAAAATGTTGACGAAGTAACCTCTTGCAACGGTTTACCAAATCACTATACTTCCCCCAGTACAGAGAGATTTTATTTATCTCCATCTAATGAAATCTATCCTTACCAAATTTTATACGGGGACAGCTTCTCAGCTCGTTGATGATCTTCTAGATACTTATCAAGATCAACATTTTGCGATCATCAATTTCCTGTATTTCGCTCAAATCGTCAATCAAGAACTTTTTTCTGAATCCAAAGATCTGACGGAAAAGCAACGAGAATACAAAAAAATTCTGCTCAAATCCGATTATCTGCTCCCTGATGGGATTGCTTTGCAAATCTTCTATTTCTTAGCAAATTTTTTTCGTGTGATCCGTTCTCCCAAAGCTCGATTGGAAAATTTGAATGGTACAGATTTCACTCCCTATTTTCTAGAGGAAATCAAAAAGAGATATGGAAATCAAAAAATCTGTCTCTTACTCTATGGAGCGTTCCCAAAGAATATCCAAAAGGCGAGTGAATATGTGACCCGTAAGGGGTTTAATGTGGTATATTTTCAGGATGGCTACAGGAGCTTTGAACGAGAAGAGGCAACGGCTACTTTAGAAGATTATCAAGACACGATCAATATTCTCTTGGTGGGAATGACCACCCCAAAAATCCCTCTTCAAGAGCTACGGACTCTGAGAAATTATCAAAAAATCAAAGCAAATAACTTATTAGTAATGAATGTTGGAGGACTCTTTGATCGATGGTCTGGTTCTCAAAAAAGAGCCCCCAAGCTGGTGAGGACTCTGAAATTAGAATGGTTATGGAGAGTGCTTACTCAACCCAAAAGAAACATCAAAAAAGTACTCCAAAGTTTAAAACTCTTTCCCTATATTTTCCGTTATCTGATCTGGAAGAAATAAGTTAAAAATTTTTCTGTATGAAAAAACCGAATCAAAAGAATCCGGTTTTTAAAGTATATAGGAAATTCAAAGTTATAAAAAGATAGATATATTTTCGTGATATGGAAAAATCAACATTGAAAATCGAGTCAATCCCTAAAAAAACTGAAAAAATAACAAATGATTAACTAAAAAAAGATGCTTCAATTACTAGGTAATTAAGCAATACTCAACTCATAAAGATTATGAAGTATTGAAATATTGTGGT
>JAISKI010000007.1 GCA_031261265.1 Candidatus Peribacteria bacterium | reverse complement strand
ACTTCTGTCTGCTCTATAGTCAGACTTTCTACTCCTGTAGTAGCTCCTCCTGTACCACTCACCCATGTAGTACCTGTACCTGCAGGTCCACATCGAGATCCATAGGTCACACTAGGATAGGTCACAGAAGGTCTATGGGCTGTAGAAGTAGCCCATAGGGTGACACTGACACCTAGCACCGCAAGAGTGGCGAGAGCCAAAGTTGTTGTTTTTGTTGTTTTCATAAGTAGAAAGATAAAAGGGGTAAAAAAGAACAAACAGAACATCACGTCATTGCGAGTGGCTTGGTCTCGATATATCGGACAGCGTAGCGGACGAAGCAAACCAAACCATAACTTACCTCTAAGTATACCAAAAAAAAATTCCTAGTCAAAAGATCAGCTACTTTTTTAGGCACTTTGACTTGTATTTCTCTAAATAGATCTATATATATATGGACATATTATATTATCGAATGTGAAGAGACCCCACTAAACCCGATTTGAAATCAGCTTTTTTTTTCGTATACTAAAGCAAATATTTATCTCTCTCCCCTTTCGTATGCAGGCAATTATTGATCGCAACCTCCTCTGTATCGATGAAAATCTCGACACGGGAAAACTCTATCAACAAGACTTTCAAGGCTACCGCATTGAGAGTAAAGATAAACGCTTTTTTGTCTTCCATAAAAAGGAAATCAAGCTGATTGAATTAAAGAACATCGGTTCAACTATGGGAGTTTTCTATATCAGAGAAAGAGCAGAACGATCTCATTTGCCTTTAGAGAAAAAAAGCCTTATCTGAGCAAGTCAGCTTTTTGAAGCTTGGGATGAAGAAAGGGGAGAAAAATATGCTTTTATTCCCTACCTTTCACCCAAAATTATAGAAGAAAAAAATAACATTTTGGAAAACTTGGGGATTGATATAACATTAAAACAAACAGAAAAAGGAGTTATTGCTCATTCCCAACAACAAGTTGCTTTGGAGGATGGGGGGGCTATACTTTTCTGACTCCTTCTCCTCTACGGGAAGTTTGAAGCAAAAAATTGACAACTCAACAGCATAAAAATTCACCTTCCTCTCTTCTGACAATACCTCCAACTGCAAGGACAGATCGAAGAACTTTTACAAAAGCTTCAAGCTGAAGGTATTTTCCTCCAATCCTCTCTTAATGTCCAACAAGGGAAAACTACCCTTCAAATCACTAGCAACGACTACGAACTCCTTCAGATTTTTGCTGACTGGTATTCTCCTATTGAAAAGTTTACGCAAATCACTAAAAAGGAACAAGCGATGCAAGCAAAGGATCAGCTCTTAGCTTTTATTTCTCAGGAATCTTTGGAAAATGAAGCTGAACTGACTCAACTGATCCAGCAGAGCGTTGTGAAAATTTTGGTTAAATAATCATTGGGTGGTTGGTGTAGTGGTAACACATCGGTCTTCGGAACCGCTATCGGGAGTTCGATCCTCTCACCACTCGTATTTTTGTTTTAAGCACTAGGCGATAATGCACATTCTCGTGAAAGGATACTACGGCTATAAAAATCTGGGTGATGAAATCATCCTTTTTTCTCTACTCACGCGAATTCAAGATACCCGAAATCCAGATCAGATTTCTCTGCTTTCTGGAGATCCTATTTGGTTAGAAAGCTGGCTGATTCAACATAAAGATTTTTTTCCACCGATCTTAAAAAAAATACAGATACTCCCCAATCCAACCCCTTGGGAATACGTAAAAATGATGCTCGGATTTGGTAAAAAATATGATTTTTATATCTTTGGAGGGGGACAAGTGGTAGATGAGGAGAGAAGTTTTCCTCATAATGGACGAAATCTGCCCTTACTCTATAGGAGAGTAATCAATCAAGGGAATTTCGCCTTAGTCGGAGGAATTGGAACCCAAAATAAGGATGGGACTCCTATTCTCCATAAAATGCTCTTAGAAAAAGCCCAAGTGGTCGTACTTCGCGATAGCTTTTCGGAAGGACTCGCTGAAAGACTACTCCCAAAAGATATGCGACACAAAGTCCAAACTATAGGCGATCTTTCCCTATCGCTTTTTGAAGAGAGTAAAAAATTGCTCGAAAAGGGAAAAATTAAAACTGCACGTGATCCTTATGTCCTCATTAATCTCTCCCCGTTGTGTAAATTCCCTCAAGCCCTCAAAAAGATCAAAACCTTTCTCAGAAAGCATCCTAACGCACAGCCTCTCTATTTCCCAGCACATTTGCATGAGGATCTCCAATATTTTGCGATGCTGCAGGAGCAAATTCCTCCTATTGAGCTTTTTGATTGGACAAAAGCGGGAGTAGCTAATACGATGAAATTATTGTATTTCGCGGAAGCAGGAATCGGTGCGAGATTACATTTTCTCTATCCCTTAAAATATTTTGGAGTACCCTATGAAGTGTTGGTCAATGACCATAAAAATCAGATTAATTTAGCTGATATCGATTAATCCCATGGGTCTACTAGATCTCCTGTTCCCTCGTGAATGTGTAGGATGTCGCAAAACGGGGGAATATCTGTGCAGTGCGTGCAAGAAAACTCTCTATGCACATCCAGAAATTTGTCCCTTTTGTCATAAGCCGTCTGCAGATTTTCAGACCTGTTTTGGCTGTAAAGCTCAGGAAGATGCTTTAGCGGGGATTTTGATAGGATTTTCTTATCAAACTTTAATTAAAAAGCTGATTCTTAAAGTGAAATTTGGACACAAAAAAGATATTGTCCCCTTTTTAGCGGGAAGATTGGCTCTTTTGGTGCAGACCCATGGAAAATTAAGTGGAAGTGATCAGCTTTTTATTTCTTTTATTCCCTCACATCGAAGGAGAAAATATTTAGAAAAGGGCTATAATCAGTCGGAGCTTTTGGCTAAAGAGCTTGCAAATCAGCTGAATTTACCTATACTTCCTCTGGTGAAAAAGGTAAAATATACCGTTTCTCAGCTCAAACTCAAAAGAGAAGAAAGGAAAAAAAATCTGGAACAGGTGTTCGTGTCCTACCCACTGGACAAGCTTCCTCGCGGAGCAACGGTGCTTTTTGTGGATGATGTCACTACTACAGGATCCACTCTCCTGCAGATCGCAAAAGTCATCAAACAAGAAAGAGAGGATGTGAACATTTGGGGAGCGGTACTAGCAAGAAACATGCAGTAAAAGTAGGAAGAGCGAAGAAGATGAAAGAAGATGAAAGAGGATGGTGCAATGGTAGCACGTTGGTCTCCGAAGCCGAAAATGGGAGTTCAATTCTCCCTCCTCTTGAATTGGTACCATAGGAATTAAGAGAGACTATTTGCAATATGAGCCAGATGTTCAGCACAAGCAAAGAGAGCAGTGCAGAGTTGTTTCCTCCCTCTAGCTTGATCAGCTTCAGCATCTTTTTTTATTTTAGCAGAAAGGGAAGAAAAAAACTGAGAAAGAAAGACAGGATTCCCCTTTTTCATCAGTTGAACCGTTTCCTCTCGTGAAAGATTTAGAGAAGGGAGATGAGAGAGGTGTTTTGTGGGTTTGAGATCGCCTGTAGTTGGGTCTATCATGTACGGTTTACTAATCGTCCAAGCCTGCTGAATAGCAAGGGAAGCCTGATGAAGATGATTTTGCATCATATCGGAAGTAAAAATACTACTAAGTTGCTGAAAAAAACTGGCTAAATCATCATATTTGAGATCACCAATCTCTTCCACCGCTTGTAAAATTTGGAGAAGCTGTGGAAAAGAGGGAGTGAGAGGAGGAAGAGTATTGGCTTTCTTTTCAGAAGAGAAAGCATCTTTTGGGGTAAGCATGAGAAAAAATCAGGATAAAGATCAACTTTTTATACGTATTTCGATAAAAAGTGCCAGAAAAATTGCATTTTTTTATGTTTCTGAATATACTTAGGTAAGTTTTATTCTTATCTATGATGTGATGGTTAGTACAGACGACACTCAAATCCCTGTTTGAACGGGAGGTGCTACGACACCCGTATCTACGGATTTTGACCTAGGATTGGAAACTCCTGCTACGCCTGAGGTAGTAGATTTTAGTCTTGAGGCTCCGCTTTCACCAGCAACAGATACTCCAACTCCTGTATCTGATGATTTTTCTTTGGATCTGGGAACGGATGCTTTTGCTCCTACTACTCCGCTTACTGAGGGAGTACCCCTTCTGCCTGATACCAGCGAACCAAGCATTGAATCAAGCGAGCCAACCCTTGAACCAACTGAACAAGCAATAACTGAACTGACGATGACTGAACCTGAAGCTCCTGAACAAATAATTAGCGAACCAACTTTGGATCTTTCTGAACCTGTCGCTAATGAGGAATCTACCAATGATTTTTCTTTAAATTTGGAAGCAGATGCTTTTGCTCCTGCTATTCCACTTACTGAGGATTCCGCTCCGCTTACTGAGGAGATTACTCCGCTCAGTGAAGAACCAATTGAACAAGTTGAACAAGTTGAACCAACTGAACCAGCGATACCTGAACCTGAAGCTCCTGAACAAACGATTAGTGAACCAACTTTGGATCTTTCTGAACCTGTCGCAAATGAAGAAGCAACCAATGATTTTTCTCTAAATCTAGAAGCAGATACTTTTGCTCCTGCTATTCCACTTACTCCTTCAATTTCTGATTCCTTAGAAAATCCAGAATCTTTTGCTCCGATTTCTACTCCTGATACTCCTCCTGTAGATTTCTCTGAACCTACTACTAATGAACCTCTTGTTAATGAAATTCCTGCTAATGAAACTCCTGCTAGTGAAATTACCCCTCCCTCTCCTGACTACCAGCCTACCCCAGATGCATTCAACCAAACCATTGATGCCCTCAATACTGCGAAAGCAGAAGGTACCACTTTTATGTCTTCTGAAGATTTTCCTTCTATCACTCCAGAAACAGAAGCAACACAAGAGGAAAAAGTGCTCAATCTAGATCAAATGGTCGCTAAATTTAACGGAGAAGAGATTCCTGCCGATCCTGTGGATGACCCTTTTGCACCTATGAAAAAAGCTTTGGAAGAGGAAGAAAGGAAAGCTTTGGAAGAAAAGGGGGTCGATGTGAATGGTGTCCCTTTGGTGCTTAACCCTGAAATTGAAGAAAAAGCTCCTGCTACGTCTCCTGAACTGTCTGATATGAATGCAGAGACCCCTAGTACTCCTGGAGAACTTGATGATCCTGTGGTCAGTGAAGAAGTGGCTGATCCAGAACCTATAGCAGAACAACCTGCTTTAGTAGAAAATACTCCAGAAACCGCAGGAACCCTTTCTTTGGATGATATTATTGATACGGGAGCAGTGGCGATTCCTCCAACCCCTCAACCTTCTGTAGAAATTTCTACAGGGATGGATTTTAGTGGAATACTTGAAAAACTTAAAAAAAACCCTATGGTGCTCGCTGGTGCAGGAGGGCTGGTTATTCTGATTTTTGTCCTAGTGACTATGTTCCCAAGTGGAAGTGCTAGTCCAGCTGAAATTACTCTTCCCGAAAACACTCAACCTCAAATTCCTGATCCTGATCATAATAGTGCCGTAGAAACTCCTTCGAATTCTGAAGGAATCTCTCTTTTGCCAGATAGCTCTGAGGAGCCTACCACCACCCTTCCTGCTGAATATCCTGAAGATAATTTTTCTCCTGTAGATCCTGGAAGTATTTCTACAGATCCTCAACCTTGGGATGGATATGATGAACCCGAGGACCCTACTCCAACTGTCGAAATTAGTGCTCAAGATATGGCTCAGAATTTGGTTTCTCAATATAATTTAGCTCAACAGCTCGTAGGAGTGGGGGAAAGTGAGGATGATGCTTATCTCGTGAAATATGCAGGATATATTGTTTATCAGTCTGATCTTTTGATTAAAAGGCTTGAAAATGGAGAAACTTTAGATATAGACTATTATACTATGTTGTCTAACCGTATGAATGGCTTTTTATCACAAATGCAGTCTTATCTTAATGGAGAATTCGATCCAAACCTTCCGCAAAACCCACAAACTCCAACAGACTCAGAGCAAGAAAAACAACAGCTCCAAGATTTCGTCTATAGCCAAAATTGAGTCTACTAACACCGGAAAAAAGGATTTTAATCTGCTCAGTACCCATTTAGAGAGGTTTATTACCTATCTCCAATACACAAAAAACGCTTCCCCAAAAACCGTGGAAAATTATAGCCTACGAGTAAATAGATTTATCTCGTATTTAGGAGATATAGAAGCAGATCAAGTGAATAGTCTGCATATTCAGGATTTTAGAATTTTTCTCATCAAACAGGGATTGAGCCACAGAACGATTAATTATCACATTGTGGGCTTGAGGTCCTTTTTTAAATTTCTCCTGAGAAATGATGTAGAAATAATCGCTCCAGATAGACTTGAACTCGCTAAGATACCTCCTCGTCAGCTTTCTTATCTTTCTGAGATAGAAGTAGAAAAAATTCTGAAAGCTCCGATCGAATTTGAGAAGAATTCCTTGAAATCACTAAGAGACCAAGCAATCCTGTATACCTTGTATGGAACTGGACTTCGTGTGACCGAGCTTGTCACTTTAAAAAAGACTGCTATCAATCTGTCTGAAAAACAATTTTCTGTGATTGGGAAGGGAAGTAAACTTCGCTCTGTTTTTATGACTACGCAAGCTAGAGACAAACTCAAAGATTTCTTGCTCGCAAGGGCGGATGATTCAGATTTTTTGTTTATTTCACTTTCTGGGAATAGCTATGGTGCTTCTCTAAGTAGAAATAGCGTCGAATCTCTCGTGAAACACTATGCTGATTTGGTGGGGATTCAAAAAAAAGTGACTCCTCACACTCTCAGACATAGCTTCGCTACTTCCTTGCTCAGAAAGGGAGCAGATATCAGGTCAGTGCAAGCGTTGCTTGGACATTCGTCTATCACGACAACGCAGATTTATACCCATGTAGATGATAAATATTTGCAAGAAGTACATCATCTTTTGGATAAGGAGGACTCAAGCGATTTATATGAAAATGTGATGTAAAAGAAAGGAATAAAGAGGTTTCGTGCTATTTTGTAGCATTTTCTACAAGTCTAGAGAAAAAATATATTTGGGCTTGACTTTGGAAGGCAATTTCTTATACTCTAGTTATATAAGGTATAAATCTCTTTAGGATATACATAAACTTTTAACCTTTAAACGTTGCACACATGAACTTCAACGTAAAACTAGACGACAAGAAACTCAAAGTCGATGTAGAAGGAACTAACCTTAAAGACATTTTGATTTACTGCAAACCCAAAGAAAGGCTTGTATTAATGAAAAAGTTTGGTCTTGGGGCTGAAAAAGGAATTCCTCTCCAAAGAATCGGTGTAGAGTACAATCTGACCAGAGAAAGGATCAGACAAATCGAAACTCAGGCTCTGATGAGATTTAGAAGGTTGATCGTAGGAAACGATACCTACATGAATGTTTTGATAGAAGCAAAAAAAATCTTGGAAGCTCACGGAGGAGTACTTGCAGAAGATACTCTCGTATCAAAACTTATCAACAGAAACCTTTTCAAATTCAAAAAAGCTGAGTTGAAACTGATTTTGATCTCAGATTTTGATGTGACTTATCTCAAGAGAAATAAATACTTGCATAAAGCATTCTACATTGAGTCACTTTATGAAGATCTTCTGACAAAGATGGTGTTGTATGTGAATGATTACTTTACTAAGAGAGGGAAATCTCAAGATGTATACGAATTTATCGCAGTACTCAAAGATGCATTCCTCAAAGATTACAAAGAGGTAAGCTATCTCAAAAATGATCTGTTTTATATGAACTTCTTCTCTATTATCAGAGGGTTGTGCGTATTTGATGGAAAAGTTGGATTCGAGTCTTTCGCAGATGTAAATCCAAAGACTATGAAGCTCAAAATCTACTACACGATGAGAAGGCTCAATAAACCTGTTCACTTTCAGGAATTGCCTGCAAAAATCTTGGAATGGTTCCCTGAAAAAAGTGTAAAGATCAATACTATTCATAATGAGTTGGTAAAAAATAATGATATCTTCGTAAATCTCGGGCTTGGACGTTATGGTTTGAAAGAATGGGGATATGAAGGAGGACAAGTAAAAGAGATTCTCGAAAGAATCTTCAAGAAAAATGACAGACCAATGGCTGTAAAAGAGCTTTGTAAAGAAGTCTTGAAGGAAAAGATGGTAAGTCCAAATACCGTAATGCTCAATCTCCAGAAATTCAAAGATCTCTTTGAAAGAGTAGATAAAGGAGTATACCAATTGAAAAATAAATAGGAAATCTTTTGATAGAGAAAACACCGCGAATGCGGTGTTTTTCTATGTTTAAACTTTCCCTCTTTTTTCTTGCAAAAAAGGCACGTATTGGATATAATCTAATTAGTGATTTTATTTTATATATCTATAAAAACCATGAAAAAGTTTCTTTACCGAACCATGATAGGTCTCCTTATCACTCAACAATATGGGACCAGTCTCCTTTGGGCAGATTTTGAAAATGAGACACCTCCCACAGAGGAAGAAAATATTTTGAATGAAGGTCTTGATGATAAAAGTATTGAAGAGGATAGTATTGATGAAGATGTATCATCCCCTACAACTCCAGAGCCAATACTCTCTAATATGGAGACAGAAGAAGCTCCCACAGATTCCTCTCATGAACCTCTAGAAGGGGAATATGTAGAAGGAGAAGTGCTTGTAAAATATAAGGATGGAGCAGACCTTTCTACCCTAGCAGTTATTGAAGGGGAAAACGGAGAAACTACGGAAGAGCTTATTGATCTGCTTTCTCAAGACCCTAATGTCGAATATGTACAACCAAACTTTTTGTATCATACTTTCGCTTTTAGTACCAATGATCCTGACTATCCTAACAACTTGCGAGGATTGGGGAATATTAAACGAGGAGAAACTATGGAAGTTTTTTCAGGAAGAGCCCATACTACGGGAAGTATCGTAGCAGTAATTGATCTTGGGGTAGACTATCGCCACCCTGAATTTACTGGACAGATGCGGAATGGAAGTGCATGTAAAACCTATACGGGAGCAACTTGGAATGGTTGCCAATATGGAGCGAGTATTTTTTTGAGTGGAGCATTTTTCTCTGGGGGATCTGTTTATGGTTGGCTAACCGCAAATAAAACTCCTTTACCTCTAGATACTGCTCGAAATCCTAATAACACAGGAGAGACTCTCACTAACTTAGCAGGGTATAATATTCACGGAACTCATGTTGCAGGAACTATTGGAGCTAAAATGAATAACGGGATAGGAATTGTAGGAGTCAATCCTAGTAGTGAGATTATGGCAATTAGAGCAGGATATAACACTTCTGCTAATAATGAATTTTTAACTACCAATGCTATTATTAATTCCATTGCCTTTGCGAAACATAATGGAGCAAAGATCATCAATGCTAGTCGAGGAGGGGGAGGAATAGGAGATACTGCTCTTTCTACTGCGATTAGCGATTTTACTACTGCAGGTGGAATATTTATTGCTGCTGCTGGAAATTCAGAGAATGATAATAATAGTAGCCCCACCTATCCTTGTAATTTTAATCAATCAAATCCCAGTATCATCTGTGTAGCAGCTCATGATTCCTATAATACTTTAGCATACTTTTCCAACTACGGAAATGTCGTAGATATCTCTGCTCCAGGAGTAAGTATAAAAAGTACGATTGAAAGTGATGGATATAGTAATATGAATGGTACTTCAATGGCCACCCCACATGTAGCAGGAGCATTCAGCCTTTTATGGAGTTATAGACCTGATCTTACAGGAGGACAAATTAAATCTGCTCTTTTAAATGGAGCTGATACCAATCTTCAACCTTATAGCAGTAGGACTATCAAGGGAAACAAAAAACTGAATCTCTATCGTAGTCTCCAACTCCTCGATACTATCGCTCCTACCCTAACAGGAACCGTGAACACAGGAGAGTATTGTAGTACTGAAACGCTGACCTATACGTTTACAGGAAGCGATGATTTAGCACTAGCGGAAGAAGGAATCAGGTACAGTTTCGATGGAGGGACTACACGAACAGGTGCTACTACCCTAATCACGGGAACTACTAGCTTAACGGTTTTGGCACAGGACTGGGTAGGAAATACAGGATCTTTGACCATCACAGCAACTACCCCAAACTGTTCAACACTTTTGACTCCAACGTTTATTCTCCCCACTTATGTCTCAGGAAGTGCTGTTAATGGAGTTTTAACCCTTAACCTCCAAGCTGAATATGCAATATCTGGAGACATAACGGAAATATTGACAGGTGAGGGACAGGGAAATATCAGTCTTCCGCTTTCTCTTTCTGGTACCGATGGTCTCAAGACTCTTGTACGGTCCGCTCGAACAGGGGATAAAAGTTTCTCTGGGGAAGTAAAAATTTTCTTGGATACTACTGCTCCAATAGTCTTTGTTAGTTATTCCCCTACCACCTCTACACCAGGTCCTGTACAAGCAACTCTTACTCTCAATGAAACTTGAACGATTGCAGGATGGTCTACAAGTAATAATCGTATTTTCACTAAGTCTTACAGTGCAAATACTATAGAAACGATTACCGCCTATGACCTCGCAGGAAATGCGACCAGTACGGGCATTTCTATCTCTCGAATCGCTCAACAACAAACTTGATGAGGGGGAGGCTGAGGGGGAGGTGGTGGTTGAGGTAGCTCGCCAACAAAAGATTCCTGTCCGAAAGGTGACTATAGTGGTGATCTTTACGATGGAGAATGTGGCACCCCTCCAAAAACAACTACAGGAAGTGTGAACACAGGGACAGATACCAAGCTTCCTGAGTCTCCTATCACAACGGAATCTACTACAACTAAACCAACAACTTCTACACCAACAGCTCCAGATACTTCTCGAGCAACAAGTACTCAACGTACTACCTATGGCAGAGAACTACTTCAGGCATATACCTATGCTCGCGATATTGGAATTACCACTGTACAGGATGTAGACAAAGCAAATCTTGATGGAAACCTTACTCGTGCACAAGCTGCAAAAATGTTATCTCAATTTGCAATCCAAGTATTAGAGAGAAAACCTGATACGAGTAAAACCTGTCAATATCCAGATATGGCGGGATATGGGGATTTGAGTGATTGGATGAGGACTTCCTGTCAACTTGGAATTATGGGAGTAGGAACCACCAAATTTAATCCTACAGAGGAAATGAGTAGAGCAGAATTTGGGACGGTGCTTTCCAGAGCCATTTGGTCTGATACCTATAATACCGATCAAGGAGCATACTATACTTCTCATCTCCAACAGCTCAAAAAATTCTGAGTTATGAATAGTATTTCTACTCCACAAGATAAAGAAGTCAGAGGATATGTTATGCTTATGCTCATGAGAACAGCTACTCTCTTAAATGTTTAAAACAACTACTCATAAACTAACAAGATAGCCTAAACTTATGGGCTATCTTTTTTCTATTATTCCTTTTTTTCTGGAAGTCCATAAGGCATTTTTTTGTAGAGGAAAAGATAAGCATTCACTCCAAAAAAGAGGATCGCCATCAAAGCAAATAGGATCAATTTATGAAGTCTATTGGTTCCTTGGAGGAGCATCAAAAGCATCATTACCAAGGAAAAAATTCGTACAAAGGCTCTCACCTCTCCCCTTGATCGTCCTAGTCCTAAAAGGCGGTGATGGAGATGGGTATAATCCCCTCTCATGGGAGATTTTTTTGCGATAAAAATTCTATATAATCCTACTCGCACCGCATCAAAAATGACTAAAGACAAAGCAACAACCACCGTTCAGATTTTTGTCCCCCCTATCACAGAGAGATACGCAAGTCCAAATGCTAAAAACATTGTCCCTACGTCACGAATTAGTCCCAGGGGTTTATATTCGACAAACGTATAGACTAATGAGATCAGTGCAAGGATCAATGCAAGTTCTTTGACAAGTAGAAGGGTATCTAGCCAAGCGGGAGGAAAGTCTGTATAGGAGGTAAAGACTACTCGCTGAATCAATGCAAAAATGGTGAAAAAGCCGATCGTTAAAATTCCGTTTCCTTGGGCGTAAATCCCATCAATCCGATTGACCGCATTGATAACAAAAACCGATCGAATTGCAAAAGCAAGGTATAACAGCCAATTTGGTAAAATAAATTCTTGTCCTCAGAGTAAGAAGGTATAGTCAGAAAGTCCACTAATCCATAGTGCAATCCCTGCGGACAGGAAATGAATAAGAAATCTGAACCAAGGAGGGATTTTCCACGAAATTCTCCCCATATATTCGAGCTCTGCAAAAAGTTCAACAATGACAATAATGGTCCCACCTACCAAAAATCCTTGCACTAAAGGAGAAAAGAAAAACTCTGGATGAAAGATTGCCAGAATAGCGAGTACCATGATATATACAAAAATCCCCTGCAACGTGGGGATCGGTTTTCTGGTGTTTTTTAGGTCATTCCCTGGTTTATCCAGAATTTTCCGCTTTTTAAAAAGAGATAATCCTGCCCATGCAAGAAGAATAGTGACGAGGAGAATTCCTAGATAGCTCATGAGATAGGAAAGAATAAATCTCTTTCAATATATGAAAAAAAATTCGAACTGCAATAGGTTATCCTCAAAATCTTCTTGTCCTTTTTTCGTATTCAACGAGACAGCCTTCTAAGATTTCTTCATTGAAATCTGGTCGAAAGGTATCAATAAACAGCAATTCAGAATAGGAACTCTGCCAAGTAAGGAAACCACTTAGTCTTTCTTCGCCACTTGTCCTAATAATCAGATCAGGATCGGGTTGTCCTGCGGTGTAAAGGTGCGTGGAAATCAGGTTTTCATCTATTTCCGCAGGGAGAAGGAGTCCCTGTTGGATCTGCTGGGAGAGAGTTTGAACCGCTTGCAGGATGTCTGGTCTTCCTCCGTAATTAAGACAGAGATTGAAGGTGTGAGCGGATTTCTCTTTGGTGCTTTCTTGGATATCGATAATCGCTTGGTGAAGATTTTCATCAAAGACTGTGATATCTCCGAGAATATTTACCTTTACGTCCTTATCTTTGAGTCTTTCCTGCATTTCTATCAAGTAATCCGTGAAGATTTTCATCAAAGCGTCCACTTCAGGCTGACTTCTTTTTCGGTTTTCTGTAGAAAATCCGTATACGGTCAGGGTTTCAATTCCTTTAGTAAAGATCAATTCCACAGCAGTTTTAAGAGTTTCCGCTCCCGCTACATGTCCTTCTCGAGCAGGAAGGTTTCTTTGTTTTGCTCGTCTACGATTCCCATCGATAATAATTCCAATATGCATAAGCTGTAAAAAAAATTAAAAGCTGAAAACTTCTTAAGGAGTGGATTGTTTCCGCAACGGTTGGAGTATAATAAAATGCGAGGCATTTTCAAAGGGAAAAAGTTTATGATAAATTTACATTCGAAATGCACAGGTAATAAATATAAGATTATTACCTTTATTTCGTGATATGGAAAGCAATGCACACACAGTTATCGGAAGAAGAAAGGGAGTTAATAGCAGTAC
>JAISKI010000006.1 GCA_031261265.1 Candidatus Peribacteria bacterium | reverse complement strand
GTACTGCTATTAACTCCCTTTCTTCTTCCGATAACTGTGTGTGCATTGCTTTCCATATCACGAAATAAAGGTAATAATCTTATATTTATTACCTGTGCATTTCGAATGTAAATTTATCTATCCTAACTTCCTCTTGCAATCCTCCCTCAAATCACTATACAAACAAGAGACAATCTTTCCAAAAGCCGACTTCTACAACCACTTCACATAAGCAAGTGGCTAGAGCGAGCGGGATTTCGCTAAGGTGATAAGATAGCAAAAATCAGACTATCTTGGGCCAGGAATCAGGATTTTTTTTCGAGTGAAAAACAAACTCTAAAAAATCCCTTGCAATTCCATAGGAAATGCATATACAAAGATTCGTTAAATTGTTTCCCTTTACACATAATCTTCAGAAATCTTTTTTTAATCTTCAGTAATCTTGTCACCAATGACCTTTAGAGAAAAACTTCAACAGAGAGCAAAGAAATCTGTGGCACCAAAGGCACTCAAAACCTTTTCGCCTTACGATATTATCTTGTCGCCTCTTCTTACTGAGAAAACTCACAAAGCTCAAGAATCTGAGCAAAAATACGCGTTCAAAGTGCATTGAGATGCAAATAAAAACGATGTAAAACAAGCTATCGAGTATCTTTATAAAGTACACCCTTTGAAAATTAATATGGTAAGTGTACCTTTTAAAGGACGTTCTCAGAGAAAATTAGTAAGAGCTGAGTACAAAAAAGCTATCGTCACTCTTTCTGAAAAAGAAAAGATAGAAATCGGAGTATAGTAAAAAAATAACCCCACCACCTAATTCAGATTTATAATTCTATTTTATCACCAATGGCATTGAAAAAATATAAGCCTTATACCCCATCCAGAAGATTTATGGTGGGATATGACTTCTCTGACCTCACTACAAATAAGCCAGAAAAATCACTGACCGTCTTTATCGGGAAAACTGGAGGAAGAAACAATCAGGGTCGCATCACTTCTCGCCGAATGGGAGGAGGACACAAAAGACTCTATAGGCTTGTGGATTTCAAAGGATATGATAAAGCTGGGATTCCTGCAAAAGTTGCAAGTATCGAATACGATCCTTATAGGACCTCTAGAATCGTTTTGCTCAACTATGCTGATGGAGAGAAAAGATATGCTCTCGCTTGGAATGGTGCAAAAGTAGGAGATGCGGTAATGAGTGGAGCTGACGCCCCAATTGCAAATGGAAATAGAAAGCAATTGAAAGATATTCCTGAAGGTATGAATGTACATAATCTGGAGATTACTCCATTCTCTACAGGAAAGATCATCAAAACTGCTGGTTCATCCGCTCTGATCTCAGGTCGTGACGAAGCAAACCATTTAGTATTTATCAAGATGCCTTCTGGGGAAGTTCGTAAATTCAACGAAAACTGCCGAGCTACCATTGGAGTAATCGGAAATGAACAACACAAAAATGTAGTGATCGGAAAAGCTGGTCGTATCAGACGAATGGGAAAGAAAGGAAGAGTGCTCGGAAAAAATATGAACCCCGTTGACCATCCTCATGGAGGAGGTGAAGCTCATTCACCTATCGGATTGAAAATGCAGAAATCCTTTTCAGGAAAAAGAGTAGCAGCAGGAATCAAAACCAGGACCAGTAAAAAATGGTCAGAAAAATTTATTGTGTCTAGGAGAACAAAATAAATCAGATTTATTTACCTTATTATTACTACTAAAGTATGGCTAGGTCGCTAAAAAAAGGTTTCTATGTGAACGAAAAAATCCTTCGCAAAGTCACCAAAATGAATGCAAGTGGAGATAAAAAAATCATCAAAGTGTGGGATAGAGCTTGTCAAATTATCCCTGAGATGGTTGGATTCACCTTCGCAGTGCACAATGGAAAACAATTCGTCAGTGTATATGTGACGGAAGATATGCTTTGACATAGATTAGGAGAGTTTGTCTTAACGAGAACTTTCAAAGGACATCCTTTCTAGTCGTTCAACCGCTTGAACTATTACTTTATTTACCTATTAAAACTTTGTTGATATGACACAAGTAAGTGCAACATTGAAATATGCATTGCTCTCAGACAAAAAACTAAATCTGATTGCCGACCTCGTGAGAGGGAAAAAAGTGAAAGATGCATTCAGCCTTTTAGAGCATATGCCTAAAAAAGGTGCCAGAACCCTCCATAAACTCTTAAAATCTGCTACCGCAAATGCCGTGACAAATAAAGGATTAGCTTTGGATGATTTGCGGATCGGTACTATTGAGGTAGGAAGAGGACCAAAAATCAAGAGAGTAAGATTTGTTTCTCGTTCGAGGATCAGTCATTACGAAAAGTATAGAGCTTATGTCAAAGTCGTTTTAACTACTAAATAATCTTCACAATATGGGACAAAAAGTAAATCCAGTTGGAATGAGAGTGGGAATAATGAAATCTCGACCGTCTGAATGGTTCGCAAAAAGCCAAAGACAAGGTGCTGATTTCTTTATCGAAGATATTCAGATGAGAAACTTCATCGATAAATCCTTTCCTCGTGCAGGAATTTCTAAGGTAATTCTCAGAAAAACTGCAAAAGAAGGAGAAGTTATCCTTTTCGCTACCAAAGTTGGAGTAATCATGGGAAAGAATGGTGATAAAATCAAAGAAGTTGAAAAAAAGCTGAAAGAAAAATTCCATAAAGACTTCAAAATTAATGTGAAAGAAGTTCGTACACCAGAGTTATCAGCTCGTGTAATGGCAGAATTCATTGCTACTCAAATCGAAAATCGTATGCCCTATAGAAAAGTCATCAAAAATACCGTTTCCAAAATTATGGAAAAAGGTGCTGATGGAGTAAAGGTACAAATCGGAGGAAGATTGAATGGAGCAGATATCGCCAGAACGGAACACTTCATTGATGGTAGAGTGTCTTTGCAGACCTTCAGATCAGATATCGACTACCATTACTTACAAGCCATGACAAAATACGGAGTGCTTGGAATCAAAGTTTGGATCCAGAAAGGAACCCAATACTCATCAGTAAAAAAGAATAAGAAACCTGTGTTGGAATAGAAATCTTTTAATTATTTGTACCTATCACGATGTTATTGACACCAAAAAGATGGAAACATAGAAAGCAATTCAGACCACATCTCAAAGGAGTGGCGACCAGAGGAAATACCGTTGCTTTCGGAGATTTTGGACTTAAAGCTACCACGAGTGGAGTGCTCACCAATAAACAACTCGAAGCAGCCAGAAAGGTAATCGTAAGACATACCAGAAAAACGGGACAAATCTGGATGAGAGTCTTTCCAGATACTCCAATTACCAAAAGAGGACTGGAAATGCCGATGGGATCAGGAAAATCTGATGTAGATGGATACGCAGCACCCGTAAGAAGAGGAAAAATCATCTTTGAATTTACGGGGCTTGATCGTGATACTGCAGAAAAAGTGATTGAAAGTGCCTCTAAAAAATTGCCAGTAAAAGCCAGAATGGTACTAAAAGGAGAAGTAAGATAATTTTTCTAAATACTTTCACCAAAAAAAGATAGCCAAAGTATAGGCTGTCTTTTTTCTATTTTAGAAGAACAAATCATCAGCAAGTCAGCAACAAATCAATATCACACTTCGAGCTTTCACTAGCCCATTCGTAGCCAATCCGTAAAATAGCAAACCAACCTCAAGCTTTGCTGATGGGATCCGCCTCTTTTTTAATCAAATGCGGGGTGGGTTTCGGCAAAGCATCCGTATTCCAAACCTCCATAGCAATACACAAAAGAAAGTATCTCTCCGAAGGAAACGCAAAAAAAGTGTGAATAAAAATCATTTTACCTCCTATTTTTGTTGCTGAGACAACTTTTCATACCTCTCAAAAGCCATTGGATTGAAAACACTCAAAACCGCCCTCGGATTATTAGCAAGATGAGCAAGATTTTCCTTATCCGCATCATCTATAGGCAAACTAAAGTTTCTGATCAATAAGGTTTCATCCAGATTGGGAATCACATAATAAATTCTAGAAATCACATTGGTCACCACATCATACGTCCCTTTTAAGGTAAATTCTCCCAAGGTAAAGACAACCTCAAACACAGGTCCCTCCAAAACCGTAATCTTTGGTGAAGTATTAAGATAAAGTTTCATTCTTTCCGTAATAATCAGCTTTTGTTCAATGTATTTATCTTCAGCAACTACTGGCTTTTTATCAAGGATATCCTCAATTAATGAATAGGTAGTATTAATAGTAATCAAACTGTTTTTCAGCATTGCTTTAATTTGAGCCTCCAAAACAGGATCAGAAATCACCACATCCACCAAGACTTCCTCCTCTACAATAAAGGTATAGCTGATCCCCGCTTGGATCATATCCACCAAATGATCATTACAATTCACGAGAATCGCCTTAGTAGACATTCATTGAATCACTTCACACAGAGTTTTAGTTTCATTTCCTGTCTTTTCCTCATGATACAAACCTACATTTTCATCAATCACATTAAGCAACTGAATAAAGGAAATCTTAGCAGTAGCTAAATAACTCTGAATAAACTCATTCACATCTGGCTCATTGAGGATGGTAATATTTTGAACGTAAAGGGTACTTTTATCTTTATACAGTACTACCTTTGCCCTCAGATTCACGCCCAAAGCCTCCGTGATATCACTACTAAAAATCTCCATATTAAAAGCAACGGTATCTCTTTCCTCAGAAATTTGATAAGACTGAATCTTGAGACGATCTTTGAGATCCAAAATAGGTTTGAGTAATTCTTCGATATCTTTGGTAGTAGTAGCGATAACTCAGATTTCTCTTTGTTGCACCAAACCTGCAGTAGTAAGCTGTTTTTCCAATCCAACCGTACCCAAAGCAGTATTTCCTTTGTTTAATTGATTAATTTTATCAATTAATTGCTGAGTCTCCGCCCTAGAAAGAGTTTTATTATCACTCGTTTCCAATCTGGGCAAAAGCACTGCATTATTGATTCGATAAAGGATATCTTTATAGAGAGGCAGAATATACCTATCATTTCCATTATTTCTATTGATCAAATTCTGAGCATAGTCGAGATAACTGGAAAGGTACGTTTTATTCAAAATTCCCGCTAAAAGATTTTTATAAAGAATTTGTTGGAGCGACATCAATTTATACGCATTAACGGATTTATTGCTATAAACCGTCGAAGAAACAAAACTCTTGCTGAGTTCCTGCTCCACCTCAATAAAATTGGTAAGCTCTCTATATTGCTGAATTTGTGCAGTACTACATTGTAAAATCAGATCATTAAATACCGGATAAATCGCTCTGTGATAAAGCGTAGTATCATACATCAGAGTACAAAGTGGTTCTTTATCTTTTATCACCTTCAAAAGAAGCTCCATATCATCTTTATATGCCCCTACATTATAGAATCTTCCATTCTCATAGAAGCTAGCTAAAAATTTATCACAAAGGATAGGAGAAAGCTTCTGTTCATTGAGACATTGGAGATTAAAATCTGAAATAATTCCTTTCTGTAGCGAGAGACTCGGTTGAAACGATAAATTCGAAGTTTGGAGCATGGGAGAAAAAATCAATTGATCAATAACTCCCACTAAATCCCCACTTGTCGTCTGTTTATTGGTAAATTTTTCCATATCCAAAAGCTGTTCTCCTTGGAAAATACTAAATACCCTCGGAAGCACAACTCCTTGGTAGATAGCCAGATTGCTTTTAGTAGAAAGAAGTCCTTCTTTCATTTCACTCTCTCCATAAGGGATCAGGACTTCTATATCCAAATTCCCCTGCTGAGAGAGCTGTTTATTTCGAGCAGTTCTTGCCAGAGGGAGAGCAGTAGAAGTAGTAGAAAAAAAAATCTGATTTGCATTCAGAGGTTGATTACTGAGAATATTCACGATCACCAGAGCAAGAATTCCCATGAACACAAAAATCCCATTTTTAAACAGAAAACGGTGAATCTTCCTGTACATCTTGATAATATTGAATTGATATTGATTGAAAAAAATATTCAACTCATTACCTGGATGGGCCAGAGAAACAGGGTCATTAGAGAGAGAAGTGGGAGTCTGTGGGATATCTGCCATATGTCGTACTACTCGAAGAATAAATAATCATCTTCTAAGTATACTGAGAAAGGCATTTTTTGTCAACTTTTTGCTCATAAAATACACCTTAGGGAAATTCCCCTACGTATTCGTAATATTTTCATAAAGTTCTATAATCTTTCCATATCTGAGAAAGACTGCATCCATCCTAATTTCTGTAAATTGCGATTCCCCATATTCTCGCAGAAAGGTATCCAACGCCCTCTGGAGGTGTCAGACTTTTTTACTAGTGATATAATTATCCAGCTCCTCTATGGTATCCAGATTTTTCACTTCAATAGCAACCAGTGTGGAATCTTTTTTCATCACCAAATCAATTTCTCCTCCTTTCACAGTAAAATTAGCCTTTAAAAGACTGAATCATTGTCCTTCGTAATACTTTTGGACCAGTTCTTCGCCTTCTTTTCCTTTGGTTCTCGTATTCATAAGGGAGTAGATGGGGATAAAGCATTTCGAAAGATTACAACGTTGCAACATACTCCCAATTCACGATTTTCCAAAAGTTTTTGAGATAGTCAGGTCTACGATTTCTATAATCAATATAATAAGCGTGCTCTCGGACATCTACCGTCAATAAAGGAGTTTTTCCTTCTCTCAGGGGATTCCCTGCATTCGAGGTATTGAGAATTTCAAGCTGTCCATCTACAGTCTTCACCAGCCAAGTCCATCCTGATCAAAAATTATTGATAGCAGAGGTTTCAAAGGCTGACTGAAAATCCTCAAAACTCCCCCACTTCGCAACCAAAGCATCGAGAAGGCTACCTTCAGGTTTATTTTCCTCTTGGGGAGCTTGAAATTGTTGTCGAAAAAGCTGATGATTTAAGGCCTGTGCAGCATTATTGAAAAGAGGTCAAGCCTGAGCAGTTTTCACAAGTTCTTCTAAAGGAGCATTTTCATCAGGAGTTCCTTGTACTAGGGTATTGAGTTTATCAATATAAGCCTGATGATGTTTTCCATAATGATATTCCAGAGTTTCTGGAGTAAAAACGGGAGTAAGAGCGTCAAGCTCATAAGGCAATACAGGTAGAGTAAACATGGTATAAAAGATAAGAAATAAAGGTAATAAAGCCAATATTCAGAATATTGGTAATAAAATAGTAGCGATTTTGAGAAAAGATACCAGAGATTTTTCACCTTATCCCTTGAAACTAAAAAGGAATTTTATATACTACTAGCATTCGGAATCCATCTTTTTAAATCTATGAGAGAATCAATGAAAAAATGAATCCACGCTCAATATCATAACGATGTAGAAGTAAACTGCATCTGTGGAGCAAAATTTACCATCAGTGCTGCCGTGCCTGGACCTATTAAAGTGGAAACTTGTTATCAATGCCACCCTGTTTTCAATAAAAATAAAGAAGTGAAAAAGGTGGTAAAAGGTATGATGGAAAAATACCTCGAAAAGCAAAAAAGAATCGAAGAAGCTCAGAAAAAAGCTGCTTAGTTTCACGTTTTATCAGGTAAAAAACGCAATTGATGTTGAGGAAATACCTGATCCAGCATTATGTAGATCTCAAGGACGTTGAAGAACTCCTAGGACACAGCTCTTTCGTCTATTTGAGAGGAGTGGTGTGGTATAGTGTTCTTCTTTTTCTCGTATATGTAGGATATGCTATTTGGCATCAATACTCTCCAGACCTCCTCTATATCAAACGAATTGCTGGAGTGGTAGGATTAGCAATGTTCGCCTTTTGGGTCATCAGCTTTTTAAATCTGTATTTAGATTGTCTTTTGCTCTCCAAAACCTCTCTAACCGTATTTTTGCGAGACGGGATCCTGGAATACCGCACGGAAGTGCTAGATCGATCAAAAATCAATGTAATTTCCTATAAACAAGATTCCCTCTGGGATAGGATTTTCTGAAAAGGAGATATTGTAATCCAAGTGGGGAACGTGGATTTTAGTTTCAATGATATCTATTATCCCAAGAAATATGTCTCTAAACTGATGCTCTGCAAAAAGCAGTATGAAGAATACCAAAAAACTAAAATTGAAGAAGATCTGGCGGGCGATCAGAAAAATTTTGAAGTGATCATGGACGCCCTAGGAGAAGTAGTCAGAGAATATATGGAAGATAATCCTCATAAAATAAACAATACCTATGCCGATGAAGACGAAATCGATGAGGAAGATGAATAAAAACGTTCAATCTGCTCCCTCTCCTCCTCCGACACCTCAAAATGACTCAAAATCTGCTGTACATATCCCGCTACCAGCATTGCCACCGCAGTAGAAATACTAAATCCCCTGCTCTGCATATAAAATAATTTTTCAAGCGGAACCCTATGCACTTTTGCTCCATGAGAAGCTTGTACATCTGGAGAAGCCACATTCAAAATAGGCTGTAAAGAAATATATTTTGCATTTCAGAGCAAAAGCACCTCCTCCAATAAATGCCCAGAAACTTTTTCTACTCACGAAGCAATATCAATGGTCCCTTGCATCTGCACTTCATCTTCCTCTCCCTGAATAGCGATCAAATGCACTTGGACAGAAGTATGTGAGGATTGAAGGTTGGTTTCCACCTGCAGAGAAGTCTGGCCTCCTGCCACAAAAACAAAAATCTGCCCCTTCACATGGGGAGATTCCGCTAAAACTTTTAGCGTTATTTTTGCATTTTTCAAAAACATTGCATAGGTCAAATTTGCACCCTCAGACAAATGAAGTACAGAGTCTTGCTCAGTATGCTCAAAAAAATCTATGTGGGAAAACTTTTCACGAATGGTAAAAGAAAAATCTGACATAAATTACTTTTCATCTGTAGTAAAACCATATTCACCTTGAATATTTTCATATCCCTGATTATTTCCAAAAAAGTCTGATAAATCCTGATAAAAATCATCTTCAAAGGTCGGAGACTCAGGAACAGAAGGCTGGACTCTTCATGTCACGACTATAGGCTCAGGAATAGGAGTCACCTCCACAGGATTTCCCATAAACTTCCAAGCATAATACCCCACACCTAAAGCAATAATACAAAGAAGAATCAGTAAACATAATAAGATTTTTTTCATTAGGAAAAGAAAGAAAAGTAAAATACCTACCCTCAATATAGTCATTCCCAAAATAATATCAACAAGAAAAAGATTTGACTTTTACATACGAATTCCCTACACTAAGAGCATACAGCTTTATTTTCTTATTTGTATAGCTATGAAAAAAATTCTTTGATTCCTGATTGGATCTGCTCTTTTGTTTAGCTTTGGAAGTGCAGTAGAAGCAAATTGTTTGACAGTAAACTTCGACAATGGAGAAAAAATCTGCCTAGAACTCGATAAAAGTAGCAATTATTATTACGCAAATGTCACTAGTGCACCTAGCGATGCTACCTTAAAATGCGATGTCGTACTACCCAACGATGTTAATGAAAGTTTAGGGGCTTGTAATGGATATTTTTCCTATTCCTCTAGCAAAACAGAAACGCTCAGACTCTATGTTTGGCTCAATAACCGTGAATTTAAAGTAGTGGATGCAAAATATAATTTTTCTAATGGAACACGAGGATCTTCCAGCGATGTAGGAGGAGGAAGTAGCAGTAGCGACAATGAGGAAATTGAGATCACCACCAATAAAAGCTCTCCAACTACTAGCCAATATGTAAATGTCACGGTAGATACTGATAGTAGCTACAAAGGATATGTGTACTTCTCCGTACAATACAGAGCTTCAAGTTCTGATGCTTGGAAGACTCAAACCTCTTCTACCTACTTCACAGCAGGAGATAATTATCTCAAGAACGGATATAAGTTCGTGACTTCCGATTATGGTTCTCATACGTTCAGTAGTTTCATCAGATTCAATAAAAGTGGATACTACAGACTCTATGTAGAAGATGCCGATGGAAATGAAGATTACGTACAATTTAGTGTAGATACATCTTCTAGCAGTAGCAACGATGAAATCGAGATCACTACCAATAAAAGCTCTCCAACTACTAGCCAATATGTAAATGTCACGGTGGATACCGATAGTAGCTACAGAGGAGAAGTAGAATTTTATGTACAATACAGAGCTTCAAGCTCTGATGCTTGGAAGTCTCAAACCTCTTCTACCTACTTTACGGCAGGAGACGATTATCTCAAGAACGGATATAAATTCACCGCTAGTGATAGTGGACGTCACGTATTCAGTAGTTTCATTAGATTCAATAAAAGTGGATACTACAGACTCTATGTGGAAGATGCCGATGGAAATGAAGATTACGTACAATTTAGCGTAGATACGTCTTCTAGCAGTAGTAGCGATGAAATCGAGATTTCTGCTAATAGAACTAGTCCTACTACGAGTCAATACGTGACCATTACCGTAGATACAGACAGTAGCTATAGAGGAAGAGTGACTTTCGAAGTACAATACAGAGCTTCTAGTACAGCTTCCTGGAAAGTGCAGACTTCTAGTAGCTATTTCACAGCTGATGATGAAATTGAAGAGGGATATAAGTTTACCGCTAGTGATAGTGGACGTCATGTATTCAGTAATGTTATCAAATTTAATAAAAATGGATATTACAGACTCTATGTGGAAGATAATACGGGAGAAAGTGATTACGTACAGTTTAACGTAGGTAGCAGTAGCAACGATGATAAAGACAGTAGTGTAGACGGATTCACTGTCAAAGAACTTGGAAAAATTACAAAAATCTACAAGCTTCGAAAAAGTCTTATTGCTCAGTTTGAGAAAGAATCTAAAAGCCTGAGAAATAGTACGTATTGGCATACCCTCTCAGATAATCTCTATCAAGACATGAAAGATGTCATCAACAATAAAAAGAATAGAGACTTTGATGATCGAAGTGATTTCCGCTCTGCATTCCTCGACTGGTTCGAATACACCTACCAAAACGCTTAAATCTGCTTTATCCTTTTATTTCGGACAACATGCCCACAACAAATAAAAAACCAACGAAACCCACAGTGAAAACAACCACAAAAACGACTACTAAAGCCGTAGTGAAAACAACCGCCAAGCCCACAGTAAAAACAACCACAAGACTTACCGCCAAACCAGCCTCTAAACCTGTCGTAAAAAAAATAACTACTACCAGTCAAAAGGCTGAATTTATAAAAAAGATCGCGAACCAAGCCGAAGAACAAAAACCTTCCCTCTCCAAAGTACACAAAAAGGAACCCAACAAAATCCCTGTGCGAGTACGGGTGTTTTTCGGGCTCTCCTTGCTGTTGTTTTGTGTAGCTTTGTATCAAGCGATCCTCCGCCCCTCATTGACTCAAAATACCCCAGATGAACCGACTACTACTCCAGAAATTATCGTATCAGACAATCAAAACGAATGGGGAGAAGTAGAACAGACCCAACTCCCAGAATTTACTGCTCAAACCGCAGGAGGACAGTTTTTACAGCAGTTTTATCAAACGTTTTCTCAGAAAGATAGCACTGCTTTACTAGCACTTTTCGATGCTCCCCTCCAAAAATCCGCAGAAATCAGACAATTCTTTTCCAACTATAAAATCGTGCCTTTCATCGATAATATCAGCAATAATAGCGTATCTCCAGAAAATATAGAATTACTCTCTACCTCTCCTAGTGGAGTAGAAGAATATCGTTATAATATAAATTATCACCTCGTGCCTACCAACGAAGATTTCGCAGAAACACGAGTAGCAAAAGTAAGATTCACAGAAAATAACGAAGGGAAAATCGCAAGCATCCGCTGTGAAAGCACAAGATGTTCTTACAATCCTTTCTTTCGACCAGAGAGTTATGGACTCATCAAATAATTACGCCATTCAATAAGAAACTATCCTAATCTAGCATTAATAATTTCATTCACAAGGGCTCCATCAATGGAGCTTTTGTAATTTGCCATTAATTCTTTCATCAGCAAACCACGTTGAGTTTTGAGATCCGTAATAGTAAGCTGAGTAATCAAATTCTCAATCAGCTTTTCTGTATCTGCTAAAGAAAGTGTCGCAGGCAAATAGGATTCCAATACCGCTTTTTTCTGATTTTCCTCAATGATCTCCTCAGCTTTATTTCCTGCCTTTTCTAGGAACCCAATCGTTTCATTAATTGCCTTGATTTCTTTTTTGAGCAAAGCGATGATATCATCATCTGACAACTCCTTTTGGAGTTCAATCTTTTTATTTTTTGCCTGTGCAATCACATAATTAAGAGCCAGTTTTTTAGCTTCTTCTTTATTTTTGAGTGCTTGGAGATAGTCTTCAGTAAGCTGGGTGAGTAAGGACATGAGAAAGAAAAAAAGAAATAAATCTGCCTTAGATGTAGGGTTTTAGCCCGAGAAAGCAAGGGAAAATGTCCAAATTTAGGAATAATCCAATTTTTTATTGCTCTTGTATTCTCTAGCGATATCTTTACTTTGAACAAAAGTTTATATCTTTCCTCAAATCTAATGTCCAACCACTCCACCCTCACCAATACCCCAGCTGAAGTCACCAAAGAATCCTTCGGAACACCTCTACAATCCTTCGGAGTAAAAACCCAAGGCTTCTCAGCCATCCGAAAAGAACTCCTCGGAACCATCGTCGCAATGGGAATTGTAGGATATGGTATCTTTACCACTATTCAAAGTATCAATTACCTCGGTTTCGACTATTACCTTAAAGAAAGAACGAGTGGACTCTTTCGAGCGGTAGTCGTTATCTTCGCTATCATCTATCGAGTCGATCATCTCATCAAACTTTTCTCTACCCACGCCGAAGTGTTCGCGAAAGGCTTCTATCTCAAACACAGAAACAAAGAATATGCCTATGCATTCACAGATATTGTTCATCTCCAAAAAACCCTCGTCAAAGGGACAAATAACCAAATCAATTCTGTTGGACTGACTCTGTCCCTCACGGCTGGCGAAACGGTAAAAATCTTTGAAAGCTGAACCGAGCCGATGATTCACTTTGCTAATGCTCTCTCACTACAATATGCTCAGTCTAAGAAAGATACTGTGATAGAGCAGTTCAAAAGGAGAGAAAAAATCTGATTTTGACTCTTTGATTTGGATAAAAAGGGAGTGATATTTGAGGGAAAAGAGCTGCCTTGGACGGAAATTTCTGAGATTAAAAAAGCAAGGGCAGATAGGTACCTCCTCGTGCACGACCAGAAGGGGAAAAAATTGGCGAAATGGGATTTGAATAAGATTTTAGATGAGGAGGTATTGGCGATGGTGTTGGAAGTAGCAGGAAGAAAGATTGGATAATTTTTCATTTGCATGGGTTCTGATGCTAAGGTGACAAAGACGGATTTTCAAGCAAAATGCACCAAACACCATTTAAAATAAGATAAGAACTAGATAACTTGATTTAAGTAATAAGTAAACAAGATTAAAGCGGTTCTATATTTGAGTATTTTTCTTG
>JAISKI010000025.1 GCA_031261265.1 Candidatus Peribacteria bacterium | reverse complement strand
GGAGTATGGGCCGTATCTCAGTCCCATCGCGGCCGGACATCATCTCAGACCGGCTACCCGTCATAGGCTTGGTGAGCCATTACCTCAACCAACTACCTGATAGGACGCACCCCTCTCCCCGAGCGATAAATCTTTCCTCACTAAAGAATTTCACTTCATGTGAGCATATTGAGGATTAGCTACATCTCTGTAGTTATTCTCATCTCGAGGGCAAGTTAGGTACGCGTTACTCGCTCGTTTGCCACTAATTCTACTATGTATTGCTACAACGCAGAATTCGTTCGACTTGCATGTGTTAGGCGTTCCGCTAGCGTTCATCCTGAGCCAGGGTCAAACTCTTCAAAAAAAGTATACATCTTAGCTCTAATTCTTTCTTGTATTGGTAAAGATCACCCCGTAGCTTCGTACGGGACCACACCAAGTGTGGCTTCTGCAACGGTTTCAACCGCCCTAAATGGTAGCACTAATCTACTTTCCCAGCGGGAAGCCCACCAGTATCATCGACTGGAATATGCTTAACTTCTGTATTCGGAATGGGAACAGGTGTTTCCATACTCCACATCAGCACCACCGTTTAGAGAGGTTGTTTTTCAATGTTGCAAGGTATAAGATACAGATTTGCCAACTAATTGCAAGAGAAAGTTATGTTTTTTTTCTCCTAGGTAAGCAAGGGATTTTCTTAGAAAAATGGACACTTTGTTGTTTTTTATCTACTCTGTATCACTTTCTTCTTCATCCACTTTCTTCAATTCTTTATGCACATCTTTTAGCTCTCTTTTCATCTCGCCAAGTGGCATTTCCTTTGGTAAATTTTCTGGAGCATCCCCCGTATTGATTTTTACAAACTCACGAACTTCTTTCCCGACTCTGCGATGAGCATCTTCGAGTTGAGCCTGCCCTTGGAGTTTCTGACTTCTAATTCTTTCTTCGGTTTGGGTAATACGGAAAAGGTTTGCTGCTAATTCCGTGCGTCCCATATAATCAAAAAGTTTCTCTTTATCAATATTTCTTCTCTCTGCAAGGTCTTGGTTGGACATTTCATACATTCCTTCATATCCCGCTAAATTAAATCTTGCATAATCTGCTACTCCATGACGTGCAATGGTTTTGGAGAGAGTTTTGTTTCCTTCGGAAATCTCGCTTCTCACGGATAATCTCTCTGGGTCCTGTCGCAATAACTCGAACTTTCTGGTCTGCTCTGCGAAATAATTTTGTGCCATAGCAACCTGACGAATCTTTGGATTCCCATTCATCGCCATAATATAACACGCATATCTGGACATTTTGTAGTCGGGTCTGTCATCATTATCAGATTTTTGGATATTTTCATGAAGATCAACCTCTAAATTAATCAGGGCTTTCATCGTCTTATTGATCAGCTTTTTTTGTTCTTTGATATCCACATATCCCAACATCAGCAAAAATTCTGATGCCCATCGATAGATAATTTCCCCTTCTTGTTGTTGAAAATCTTCAAACGTGGGAAAGGAGTTTTCGGTCAGGAGACGAGCTTCCATTGCGAGCAAGGACAAAAGATAAAAAAACAATTTCAATCAGGTTTTTCTGCTATTCTTCTATATCATCAAAAAGATGATGCATAGGTCTTTTTGGTTGGTTAGCGATTTCTACAGCTTTCTGATGAGCAGATGGTTCATCCACTACCGTCAAAATTTTCGCTTTTCTGGAGCTTTTCTTTGCAGACAGTCGAAGGGAGACAAAAGACCAGATTAATCCTATTCATAAAAGTGTCTCTGATATTACTGCTCGATAAGTCAGATTGATCCTGGGGGAAATGATATGAGCTACTCCTACGGTATCCACGATTCCCATAAATACACTGGCAATCACCCAAAGAAACGCAAAGTCTACCAGTGGTTCATCTTCTCTCAAGGAAAAGAGATACACCACGAAACTTTTAAACTTCATGCTAATATTCCATCCTAAGAGGAAGATTAAGCTGACTAAAATCACAATCAAAGATCTGAAATAGGCAGTAGAAAAGAGCAAAGAATAGTGAGATCATTCTGCCCCTGACATTTCATTGATTCTTACGATCGGAGGAAAGAGCAATATCAATGCTAAGACAATAAGATACAAGACAAACCATTTTCTGGAATTATTATAATTGGAAAATCTCTTTCAGATTTTTTCAAAAAATTTCTTTGTTGCCTGTAAAAAGTGCCTCATTCCTTTCTCTTTCATGACAATAGAACATAAGAAATAAAAACTAGATTACTTTTAATGTATAAATTTCTCTTTCAGTATCAAGAGATTATTTATTAGTCAACCTCTTATTGTATAAGTTATTGTATAAGTAATACATTTTTTTAAATATCGTATTGACTTTATGTATATGAATATGTATACTGTTTTTGTATTTATATTTATGTTGTGAAATAATGATATATATATCGAAAGATAAACTCATTGAGAGAATACTGTATACTCCTGACTCAAAAGAAGCTGACCTTGCAAAGAAGATGTATAGTATTCTGCAGTGAAATAGCGAATTTGACGAATATGAAATTGTAGATTTCCTAGAAAATGAAGAAATTTTTCAAATAGCGAAAAAGGAAATATATGATATTCTTACCACGGAACATCAGAGATACTTTGATATAGCAGAAAGGATTTTATGGGGGAATAAGAAAAAAGAGGGAAATGATGACCAACCACAAGCAGAACCTGGAGAAGCATCTGAAAATATCCACACTCGCGACCTCTTTATCGGATTAAAAAAATGGGCAAAAGGGAAATCGTCTATAGAGGATATGGGTATGACTTTTCTTCTTTATTGGGGATTGGCGGAACATCTCATTGTGGAGCAAATAAAAGAAGAAATTCAAGCTAGGGAAGGGGAAGTACCTACTGATGAAGAAATTAGAAATTTTATTGAAGAAACTTTTAGTGATGAAGCACTTCAAGCTCACGATCCTTTAACTCTGTCTACCTTGATTATCAATAGTCTCAAAAGATACAGCAAAGGAATGGGATGACAATATCTCCCAGAATATCTAAAACGGAGTAAAGAAGATCCAGGGCCACATCAAGATAGACTGAATACAAATATGAATACTACTGCAATACTGATGTGAATCCCTTTTTCCCAAGAGCGATTACCGCAATTTTCTGAGGCTTCGGCGGAATTTATGATGAGAATAGAAAGTGAATGGTTTGGGCTTTTTATGTGTCATTTTGAAATTGATAGTCCTGAAAAAATGAATAAGGTAATGGAGGATTTTGCTACGGTAGCACAAGCACAGTCAGAGCAATGAACTTATAAATATTTTCCTTTTGTAACAGGTAAAAATGCTCTCGTAGAATTCCTCTGTGATGGATTTCATAAAGCAGAATATTTATCAGAATATTTATCGTATTTCCAAATTAATACTCTTGAGGATTTCAAGAATTTTTTCCCTTATTTAACAAAACTGTACCATCGAAATAAGGATATTTCCTGGGAGATGGCGATGCAAATTTTTGAGTATTTTTGAATCGCTACGATAGAGCAATATTTGCAAGTATTAGAAAGTTTGCAAAATTTTTATGAAGATGAAAATGGACTTAATTATAGCAAGAAAACAAGGCTTTTATGAGACCATAAAGATGAATCGGTAGAAGCAGTTTGTGATTTTTTAGGATTTTCTACCAAAGAAGAAAGATTTAATTTTCTAATTTCGGAACATTTTATGTTACTGATTGAAATGTTCCAACAGACAAATTGAATACTTACTACCTATAATTTACAGCTTGATGAAAAGCTTTCTAAAGAAGAAAATCTCAAAGAAATTTACAACATTTTGAATAACAAGGACCGTTGTCAAACTACATATGAACAAGTTGATGGAGAAAATCGAATGGAAGCTACACTAGATTATGCTTATGCTAACCAAAATCTCCGAATAAAGGAAGAAAAAAGACAACAGCTCAATCAGCTTTTTCAGCCCATAGAAACCAAAGATTTTATCTACACCCAAATTAAAGAAATCTATCTCCATCTGCTCAAAGGACAGGAAAATCAGCTTTTTTACAAGCAATTTGCTACACTTCAAACCTTACAGTCTCACGGTGTAGGAAATATGTCCGCTACTACTCAGCTTGTAAACCGAACTAACGAATTTTGGAAAGCTTCTAAACATAGTAATATGACTCCAGAAATTTTTACAGCTCTTCAAAAAAATCTGACTGACTTAGAGGAGAGAATGAAAAATCGACCATTAATGGAACAGGCAGACACCTATGGAAATTTTAACACCCTCTTTAAAGTTTCTCCTCAACTCACTCAGACGGCGACAAGTCTTGCTACCACTCTTTCCCAAAAAGAAACAAAAGCATTTTCCAAAGAAATCCTTCCTCTCGTTTGTTCACGAATGCTTCTATCACAAGAAAATGCCAATCCCAATCCACGGTGAGATGCTGAACGGAAATACAATCCTGAAAAAATCCAAGAAATACAGGACTATCTTTCCTCTCTCCTTTCAAAAATACAAGACCATAAGCAACAAATCTCTTTTCCCATAATAAAACAAGAAATCTTATTAGCAATGGCAGAGTATATTAAACAACAATTCTGACTCAAAGCTCTCCCCATAGAAAAAATAGAAACAGATTTCTCGACTATTCAGCATTATTTGACCTATATTGCTAATCTTGATGGTCAGAAGAATCAAGATATTCAACTGTTATGACTCTTTTTTGGTCTCCAAATTAACGACCTTTGGACGGATTTTAGGGCAGGGAAAGAAGTCGAACTGAATGATATTTTTGAGAAAAAGACATTAAATAAGCTTTTTGGCTATTTTTATAAGAGAAAAGAGTATCCACTATTAAAATCCTACGATGAAGCCACACAAAGGAAGCTACAAGAGGAAACTATCAGCCAGTATATGGGAAATATCACTACTATAGACACAGAACTTTCCGCACTGCAACAAGATATACAAGACTTACTTGACCCAGATAATTTCCCTAATGACCATCAGCTTTTTCAACTTTTACTAGAACAAGGGAAAGAAATCTGAACCGTACTCGCATTACTTTTTCAACAAAAAGAACTTTCAACAGCACAACAAGCCCTTAAACAACAATTGGAAACGATGTTTGGAACCCTCACCAAAGAAAGGATTACGCAACTTCAAACAGAAATAAAACAAATCAACCCCCTCATTACCTTTGTGAAAAAGGTAGAGGAATTAGAGATTCCTTCTTTACTTGTAAAATTAAACCAAGCGAAGACTCCAAGTACAGAAATTATTGCAATTTTCGCAAAAGTTGGAGAGAAACTTTCTACGGACTCAGGGATTCTTCCTCTGCCTAATGACATTACGTATGTAAAATCACTTTTTCAAAATATTGAGCATGCCATCCTCACGGTACAGGAAAAAGAAAAGGCCTTATCTTATATTGCGGAGATAGAAAAACAGGTGGCTAATCTGTATCAAGTCAAAGAAAAAATACAAGACTTTGTTCGTAATCTCTCCAATCAAATTTCCGTGACTGGAAATACTCTCCTTACCACTAAAATTGCTCCTCTTCAGCAAAAACTCTTTATGAACACCTCAACAGAAAAAACTTCTCTCATTACAAAAATGACCAATAATTTTGAGGTGATTATCCCCAACATCCGCGGTTGTCTCGGTTGTATGCAAAAAGAATGCAATAATCCGCACAATCTCGCCTTCTGAGACCCCAATAAATTTTTTATGGCAATCTATGGGAATGATGAAGAGAAAACGATTGCAGATGCAATTGTAGATATTTTCCCTTACCAAGTAAAAGGAGAAGAAAAATCAGATATTTCAACTAAAAAACCTCTTGCTTTCGTAGTAGAGAGAGTATACGGGGAGAGAACTCCTGATGTCTTGCTCAGCATTATTCAAACCATTAAGAAAAAGCAAGAAGAAGCTGGCGTTTCAGATATTGCTATTTTTATAAGTGATGAGGCTTTGACTTCTTGTTATACTAATCTCCATCATCTTCAAGAAGAATTCAAAGAGGAAGACCTGAAGATAGAAAATATTTCCTTAGATATAGAAAAAACTCCTTCTCCTAGTGGATATGGATATTATGAATTTGGTAATACATGAATTTTACTCCAATCCCAAGCAATCTAATCTCTATTTTTTCCTCCGCAAAAGAGATTTGACTTATGCTCTCATATCAGTATAATTATACCGTATTTACCCCTTATCGTACATTATGATTGAAAAAGAAAAAAAGGAACCACTACAAGGCGGGGAAACAACCCGTATTCTGATTAAGAAGCTCTGAGAGATATATAATGAATTAAAGAAAGAATTACATGCAAAGACAGCAAAAGATTTGTGTAAAGCCCTAATAGGCTTTGAAAAGATAGACAACTCTTCACTTATGACTTTAATTAAGCATATCCCTAATTTCGAGATTTTACACAAACAAATACAAGAAAACCTTATTAACAATTTAGAAAATGATGAATTACTTGAATTTATAGAAACATTTGATTTTTCAGAAAAGCATATAACAGACTATTATAATCAGGCTTTTGAACATATCATTCCCCCAGAAGTAAAAGAAATAGCAGAAAAGCTGATTGAAGAAAATAATGTAAGAGGTATAAGAGAAGATATTCTTACCGTCATTGCTGAGACTCATATTTCTGGTATTACTATATGAGAATCTTTACCATGGGATAAAATAGAATCACCCATAGAAACAGAAAAAGATATACTCTTACTCATTGAATGATTTCAAAAAACTCATAAGAGTTTTGAGAAATGAGAGAATAATAAAGCGAAAAAAACACCTATAACTACCAAACGCTTAATTATCTTAGGTCTAGTAGTAGCATTTTTCGTTTGAGGAAGGGTGGTTGCTAAACATATAAATAAGAACAATGCAAAAGGCAAGCAACCCGACTAACCTCCTATCAATTTTTCTTGCAATCAAGAGGCATTTTTTTATAAAGGGAGAAGATTTTGGAAGATTATGCCAAATGATTTCAGAAGATTGTTTGGTATTGTACTTTGATGATAATCTACTGAAGTCTTAACTATTGATCTTCTGTAATCTTTTTAATCTTCTGTAATCTTTTTTAATCTTCTGTAATCTTCTAAACTATGACCAATCTTGAACTTATGGACTCCATCATCAAATTCCGAAAAAGCGACAATACTTTCCAACGCTCCATTGATGAAAGAAGCGAAAAAATGACTTTCAGATTTTTCGATGGTCCTCCTTTCGCCTCTGGTACTCCCCATTACGGACACCTCCTCGCTGGTGCAATTAAAGACTTAATTCCGAGATATATGACGATGAGAGGCTATCAAGTAAAGAGAAAACGAGGTTGGGACTGCCACTGATTACCTGTGGAAAAAGCCGTAGAAAAAGCTCTCTGAATTGATGGAAAAAGAGATATAGAGACAAAAATCTGAATTGAAAGCTTTGTCGAAAAGTGTAGAGCCTATGTGAATGATACCAACGAAATTTGGAAATGGTTCATTGACCACACCGCTCGCCGAGCTGATGTAGATAATGAGTATCGCACCATGGATTTGGATTTTATGGAAAGCGTGATTTACTGTTTTGATAAAATCTACAAAGATAATCTCGTGTATAAGGGCTTCAAAGTGCAACGATACTGTCCAAGCTGTGCAACACCACTGGCGAATAACGAAGTAAGCGAAGGATATGAAGACAAGACGGATACCGCGATTACGGTAAAATTTCAGCTCAATCCAATGGCGACACAAGCAGAACGAGGAGAAAAATTTGAACTTACTGAAGATGGTGTAGGACAATATGTTAGGGCTATTATCAAAAACGATAAAGGAGAGATCTTGCAAATTTTTAACACACAAAAACATAACTTTGAAGCACCTGGTGGGAAAGTAAACAAAGGGGAAAATGCTGAACAAGCAATCACTAGAGAGCTCAAAGAAGAGGTTGGTGTAGAAATTCAAGAAGCACACTATCTGGGATCATTCAAAGAAATTATAGGAGGGGTATGCGTGCTTCAGCACACCTATGAAGTAAAAATTATAGGAGAACCTCAAATAAAAGAGACAGATAAACATACTCAACTTGTCCGAGTAGGAATAGAACCTTCAGAGAATGCACTCGGTTTTGGAGTAAGAATTGAGGGGAATATCATGGAAGATACTGAAGAATTGATGTTCCAATTTTGGAATATCTACACCTATATCAAAGAAATCCCACAGAAAATTTCTGCTGACCAATCTTCTGATAATCTTCTGGCAAAATCTTCTGGAATCTTCTTATTAGCCCGAACCACCACCCCACGAACCCTTCCAAGCAATATGTTCCTCGCAACGGGGGAGAATATAGACTACACAATGGTCTACGATTTCGCCAGCAAAGAATACTACATTCTCGCCACCAACCTCATCAAAAAATACTACAAAAATCCTGAGGACTACCTCCCAATCAGGACCTTCAAAGGAAAAGAATTGCAGGGTCTGCACTATACTCCCCTCTTTGACTACATCACGAAGTCGGAGATTAAACAAGAATACAAAAATCAGTTTTTTCAAGTGCTCAATGCTGATTTCGTGAGTACCGAAGACGGAACAGGAATTGTGCATATCGCTCCGACCTTTGGAGAGGAGGATTTTGGTGCTGTGGCGAAATTACTGGGTGCGAAAAACGCTCTGGAATGGCTCTTTATGCCCGTAAATGAATACGGAGAATTTGATGAACAGATTTATGACTACACAGGAGAAAGTGTCCTGAATATCAACAAAACCATTATCGAAAGACTAAAAACAGAAAAAAATCTGATTAAGTCAGAAAGTATCACGCACAGCTACCCACACTGCCGAAGGTGCCACACGCCATTGATTAGCAAAGCGATGTCGAGCCGATTTATTAAGGAACAAGAGATGAATGCTGAAACTCGGAAAGAGGCAGAAAAAATGAATTTTGTCCCAGAAAGTGTGAAAAACCGTTTTGTGAACGGATTGCAACAAGCCCCTGACCGAAATATCGCCAGAAACCGTTATCGAGGAAGCCCTCTTCCGATTTGGCAGAATGTCGATGATGAAAGCGACACTTTTTCCGTAGGAACACTGGAAGAAATCTATCAGCTTTCTAGGTCTGGTAGCAAGAATATCACGAAACATATTTTGATAAGACACGGAAGAACATATTATAATGAAGAGAAAAAACAGGATAATTACGGCGATAAGGCTCTTTTGAACGAAGAAGGACTACAACATTCTGAACAAATCAGACAAAATTTACAGCATTTGAAAAATGAAAAAGACTTAGTCATCGTACTTTCCCCTATGGAAAGAGTGCGACAAACCATTGTGCCATTTTTGAACGACAAGTACGGAGAAAATGAAGTGAAAAATATCAGAACAAAGTATGAAGAAGTGCAAAAGAAATTCCGCGATTTACGAGATAAACACAACATTATTTCATATCTGGAAGAAGACAAGAACGAATATTTGTTTGAGATTGGAGAGAAAATTTTCGTTGATTTTAGAATTACAGAAGTATTACGACAAACCAGACAAGACCAAGTTTGCAACGATAGAACACTAAAAACTGATGATGAAACCATAGAACAAATCGTTGCAAGAAGTACCTCTTATCTTAAAAGCATCAGCAAAAAATTCCCGACTTCCACGATTATTTCCGTTTCTCACGGATTACCACTTACTTATCAAAGACAGGTGTGCAAAGACTGTATTAGTCCAGAAGAACATAAAAAAGTTTTATCTAATCGTTCTTTTTATCCTAAATGGTATCTCAAAAATAATGGAGAAAATGCAAAGGGAAATTTTGCTATTCATTACCGAGATAACAATAGACAAAAAGAAGTCGACTTGCACAAACCCTATGTGGATAATTACTGGTTCGTGAAAAACGGGAAAACTTACAAGAGAATTCCCGAAGTGATGGATTGCCGATTTGAAAGTGGGTCAATGCCCTTCGGTCAGGAGCATTATATCGGACAAGATGAGATGAAACTGGACAACCAGACTTGTAAACTTTCCCTCATCAGACACGGACAATCAATGTGCAATAAAAAAAGAGCAGAGGGGGAAATCACAGGGTATGATTACCGAGATGATACAAATGAACTCACAGAAAAAGGGAAAAAACAAGCACAAGACATTGTAGAGAAGATTGAAAAAGAAGTAAAAAAAGCTGATACCATTTTCTATGTATCACTTTTATCCAGAGCTATACAAACTATTGAACCTTACTTTGAAAAAACCTTTGGACGAAAGCTTACAGAACACCCAAAATACCTTGAAACGAAGAAACGCTTTGATGAAGCGATGAAAAACGGTACTTTCCGTTGGCAAGATTTCACGGATATTGAAATAGAAAAAAATATCTATCTGGACGCAAGAATTATGGAACGGAAAATAGACACGAGCAAATTAGAAAATTACAGAGAACTTGCCAATAACAGAGAAGCAGAGCGAAGAAAAGTAGAAGATAGAATAAATGATTTCTTGGAAGAGATAAAAAAATATGCAGGAAAACAAGTTATCGCCAGCACTCACCGATTTCCTATTCTTCAATGTAAAAGATATTTTGACGGTATCACCTATCAACTCAACGAAGACCCAACCAAAACAGAAGTTAAAATTAGAAACGGAAGATTTTATGATTTCCTCATAGACACCACCACAGGGAAAAAATCTACCAACATTCAGACTTTCACCGCTGATTTCATCGCAGAAGGACTAGACCAAACGAGAGGACGATTTAGAACGCTACATATCCTCTGACACGCTATCAAAGGCGAAAATGCGATGAAAAATGTCGTGGTAAACGGGATTATCCTCGCAGAAGATGGAAAGAAAATGTCTAAAAGTCTGAAAAACTACCCCGACCCTCAGGGACTGATTGAGAAGCGAGGAGGCGATAGTTTCAGGCTCCATATGCTCTCTTCCCCAAGTGTGAAAGCCGAACCGATGAGATTTAACGAAAAAGGCACGGAGCAGGCATTCAAGGACTTCACCCTCCCCTTGCAGAATGTCTTCAACTTTTTTGAAACCTATGCAAAAATTGATAATCGAAAATCTGACGGAACGGAGATGTATTTTATGAGGCACGCCGAAGCGAGTAATAAGGACGAATCGGATAGTTCCGCACCCCTGACAGAGCAGGGAAAAACATCGTTGGAAAGTAAAGAATTCATTGAAAAAGTGCTAAGAATCCAACCCGATATCATCATTGATAACGATTTTTTGAGAGTGCAAGAAACTACAAAAGCTGTTCAAAAAGTAATGAAAGACTATGCGAATAAAGAAACAGCAATCGTTTCTGAAACAGAAGATTTCACAAAAGAAGGAAATCCAAAAGCCTATCTGGAATTTTTACAACAGCACAAAGGAAAGAAAATTCTGATTGTTAGCAATAAAGGAAAAATTAGAAGACTACGAAATCTACTCTACGGTGCTTCTTACGAAAAAGGTCAATTTGCTTTCCAAAACACCGAAATCATTGAGCTTCCCACCTACGCATTAACGAATGACCTCGATAAACGAATTCTCGCAGAACTGAACAAAACGCTGATTGAAGTGGACGGACATTTGCAAAACTACATCTTGGACGAAGCAACGAAATCCGCAATGGATTTTATGGATAAACTCACCAATCGACGATTGAGAAGAAGCCGTCGCCGTTTCCGAGCGAATGGAATGAATGAAGATAAAAATGCTGCTTATGCTACCCTCTTTTATGTCTTGAAAAGATATTTGCAAATCCTCGCACCGTTCACCCCATTTATCACAGAATATTTGCGATTACAACTAGCCAACTTCACGGAAACGAACCATTGAACCCCCTGAGAAGGGGGTCGTCCGAAGGACGGGGGGTTTGATTCCATCCACCTCTCCTCTCGACCTATCGCGAACCAACATTACATCAACCAATCCCTCATCGAAGAAACTGCCACCGTCCGTAAAATCATCAAACTTGCCCTCTTCGTCCGTGCAAAGAATAAAATCGCTGTGAAACAGCCTTTGCAGAAGTTGAACATAAAGATTGATTAATTCTGATTTTTACTTTCCCTCCCTCTCTCATCATGGCAAATAAATATAATTTTCAGGAATCTGAAGCCAAATGGCAACAGTTCCGAGAAGAACAGCAGACCAACGCTTTTGATCTCACAAGAACCGACCCAAGTCAGATTTTTTCTTTTGATACTCCTCCCCCAACCGTCAGTGGAAAACTCCACATTGGACACATCTTTTCCTATACCCAAGCGGAAATTATCGCGAGATACAAGAGAATGAAAGGGTTTAATGTCTTTTATCCGATGGGATATGATGATAATGGGATTCCTACTGAGCAACTCGTGGAAAGAGAATTGAAAATCAATATTAAAGAAATGGACAGAAATGATTTCGTAGAGAAATGCTTGGAAGTGAACCAAAAGTATAGAGACCTCTATAAAGCTCTCTGGCAGTCACTCGGATTTTCTATTGATTGGAAAAGGACCTATGCAACTATCTCTCCAGAAGTGCAACAGCTCGTACAGAAAAGATTTGTGGAAATGTACAAAAAGGGAGATATCGTAGGGAAACAGTTTCCTGCACTACGATGTACTAAAAATCAGACTACCATTGCACAGGCAGAAACTGAAGAAAAAGAGTTTAATGAGTTTTTCAACTATTTGAATTTTACCCTTGATGATGGAGAGAAACTCGTGATCGCAACAACGAGACCTGAAATGCTCCCAGCTTGTGTAGCAGTATTTGCTCATCCAGATGACGAGAGATTTTCAAAATATATTGGAAGACAAATCACTACTCCGCTGTGAGACACGGTGCCTTTGCTCGGAGATGATAAAGTAAAAATGGATAAAGGAAGCTGAGTAGTAATGTGTTGTAGCTATGGGGATGAAACCGATGTGTATTGGGTGCAAAAGCACAACCTCCCAGAAAAAGTGATTATCAGCAGATATGGAACCATTCAGAATTCGGGTTGTGAAGTAATAGAAGGAATGAAAGTAGACGAGGCGAGAGAAAAGATTATGGAGTATTTTGAGACCTTGCCTAATGTCATCGTAAAACGCGATCCCATTATCCAAGCAAAAAAAATCTCTGAAAGAGGAAAAACACCGATTGAAATTATCCCTGTCTATCAGCGATTTGTGAATTTATTGGATAAGAAGGAGATCTTGTTGCAACAGAATGAGAAGATGACCCGATATCCAGAATTTATGAAAAAAAGATCAAATGACTGGATCAATAATCTCGCTTGGGATTGGAATATTTCCAGATCAAGAAAATTCTGAATTCCGATTCCTGTTTGGTATGAAAAAGAGACGAATAAAGTACTTCTACCGAGTGAAGCTCAGCTTTCTAAAGGATTTATCGATCCTACCAGAGACTTGCCAGAAGGCTACCGTGCAGAGCAGGTAGAAGCTGAAACCCTCGTACTCGATACATGGTTTACATCTGGGCTTTCTCCGCTGATTAATGAAACCTTTTTGAAAAGAGATGGGCGAGAAGGAAATCTGATTCCTTTTTCTCTCAGACCCCAAGCTCACGATATTATTAGAACCCGATTACTTTACACAACCCTGCAAAATTATTTAAGAACGGGAGAGATTCCCTTCAAAGACGTAATGATTTCAGGGCATGTACTCGCTGGGAAGAGTGAGAAAATTTCCAAATCCACAGGAAATGCAAAAGTAGAACCAGAAAATCTGATTAAACAACGAGGAGCTGATGCCGTGAGATATTGGACCTCAGGAGGACAGCTCGGAAAAGATATGGTGTTTGAGGAGGAAGAATTGAAAAAAGGTCAAAAGCTGGTCACGAAACTGTGGAATGCGTTCCAATTTGTGAAGATGCAGTTAGGAGATCGAAATAAAGACCAATATATAAGCCAATGAAATGTCTACTCAACAGATAGATGGATTCGAGAGAGATTGGCTATAACCGTTAAAAAAATGAATGAACACCTCGACCATTACGAATACGGATTAGCCAAGATTGCATTTGAGGAATTTTTCCGAAAAGATTTTTGTGATAATTATCTTGAACTTATTAAAGTAAGACTCTATAAACCCGAACTCTTTGAGGATGGAGAGATAAAAAAGCAGAGTGGACAAAAAACTTTACATGATGTTTTTTATATCATTATCCAGCTTATCGCACCATATTTACCACATATTACCGAAGAAATTTATCAAGATTATTTCGGTTGGAATAAGAAAGATTGACCAAATTTTCAACATATACCACTTTCCATTCACAACACCAAATATCCTGACTTTAAGCCGTCAGGTGATGTTGAAATCCAAGAAAAGATGCAAATCACCCTCGAAATCGTAGAACAAGTCAGAAAATACAAATCTGAATCTCAAATCTCTATGGGTACTGAATTAAGTAAACTCATCATTACCGCAAACGAGGAAGAGAAGAAGGCTATCCAGCTTTTTGAAGATGATGTAAAAGGGGTGACGAAAGCAAAAGAAATTGAGTGGCTTGATCGCGATTCATCGGATAAGGAAGGAAATTTGGGGGTAGAATGTGTATTGTAAGAAATTCTTCTGACAGGAATGATGTCTTTACTCAAATTGATTAGCTATTCAGCATTATCTGTTGTTATAAGCTAAAATTCCTGCCACTCAAATCATTGCTCCATTGTCGGTGGAATAGACCTTTTTGATGGGATAAAGGAAGCGGATTTTTTCTGACAAACCCCCTTCTGCCGTCTGGACAGGTTCAAGACCTGTCCCTACCTGTATATTTCGTTGGTCTACAGCTTCTGTAAGGTATTCAATCAGTCTGTTATTGGCGGAAACTCAACCAGCGACAGCGATGGTTTTGGCTCCGTACTCTTTCGCGACTTTCAGGAGGCGTTTTGCTAGAGTTTCAACAGTGGCTTCCTGAAATTCGTAGGCGATGTCGTGAATATCGTCTTCCGTCAATTCATGTCAACTTTTTTTTATTTTATCTAAGAGGAAAGAAACCTGACTTTTCATTCACGAAAAACTGAACGGATAGCGTCCTTCTGCGTCTTGGGGAAGGAAAATGCGTTTGAATTGGTAGGCGGGGTTTGGGTTTCCTTTGGAGGCTTGCTCGGAAATTCGTGGTCAGCCAGGATAGGATCCGCCAAGCATTTTGGAAACTTTATCAAAGGCTTCTCCTGAGGCATCATCGAGGGTATAAGCGAGTTTTTGGATGTTGAACAACCCCCTCTTCCGCCTTCGTAAACTTGCCCCCTCAGGCTCCCTCTCCCCCTGACAGGGGAGTAAACTGTACATACCGTTTTCTGCACAGAGTTTATCTCCCTGTCAGGGGAGGTGGCTCGAAGAGCCGGAGGGGTTGTTCACATCAAAGGTGTTGTCTGCATCAACTAGGTAGATGTCGTTGTGTCCACCGCTTGCGGTGAGGATCACCATTGGGAAAGTCAGATCAGTCAGCTTTCTTTCTAGGAGGATTGAAAAAATGTGTCCGTGGATATGGTTGACGGGAAGGAGGGGTTTGTGGAAATATTCGGCGAGCATGGTGGCTACAGATTTCCCGACCACGAGGGAACCAGGAAGTCCTGGATGGGTGGTGGCGGAGATGAAGTCTACCTCTGCAATGGTATCTCGTCCAATATTTTGGAGAATAGCGATGATTTTTTCGCTGTGGAGGCGAGAAGCAATTTCTGGCAAGACACCACCAAATTTCTGATGGTCGGCAATTTGGGAGTAAGCGAGGAGTTTTTCAACTTGGAACGAGTCTCCATCATAGGAGATAATACCGATGGAAGTATCGTCACAACTGGTTTCTATAGCGAGAGTTTTGACCATAATCTATACCAATTTATCAATAAATAAAATTCCGTCCAAATGGTCGATTTCATGTTGGATCACTATTGCATTTCGTCCGCTGAATTTCTTAGTAATACTTTTTCCTTGAGGTGTGGAATATTTTACTTTAACTCCTGTGGATCTTCTTACATTTCCAAAGGCATTAGGTACGGAGAGACATCCTTCTTCATTTACTTGCGTAGTTTTCGAAAATTCCAGAATTTCTGGGTTCACTAGGACTTGTTCTCCGATTAGGGTTCTTTTAGGATTCCCCTTTCTGTCTTTTTTCCCTTTGGTCTCCCTCCAGTCAGTGACTGCAATCATACGGATATTTTGTCCCAATTGGGGAGCAGAGAGTCCAATCCCATCGTATTCATACATTAATTCCAAAAGGATCTCTGCAAATTCCTCGATTTCTGGAGTGAATTCCTGTATAGGAGCAGATTTTTTTCTAAGAATAGGATTATTCTCCCCCGTAATAATAGGGTAAAAGATGCTGTGTGTACTCATATAAAATGTATACTGATTTATCTCTTGAAAATCAACTGAAAAAATATAAACTGGGAACGTGTTAATTTTTCAACCGCAGAAAAATTGCTAAGGAGGGATGGTAGAGCGGTTGAATGCAACAGTCTTGAAAACTGTCGATCGATTATTCGGTCCGTGGGTTCGAATCCCACTCCCTCCGAGGTTTACTTCTTCTATACCTATGACGAGAAACCACCAGATAAGCAAGGCAAAAATGATTTGAACGATTGTCTCGCTTGTCGCATTTGTAGTACTGATCGCCAGTGCTGACAAATTAACTTCCTCCGCCTCAGATATGGGGTACATCAATCCTGCCTTTGTAGGAGATAGTGGAAAAGATGTGACCATCAACATGGACACTTTCAAAACCACCATTGATGAAACCGATGACGGCGTGGTCGTACAGTATATTGTACAGCCAGGAGATTCCTTAGAATCGATTGCAACTGAGTTTGGGACGACTGTTTCCAATCTTAAAAAAATCAACGATCTAAAATCTATTAAAGCTGGTCAAAAACTGATCGTGACCAACGAAGAAGACGGAATTATTTATACCGTGAGGGAGACTCAAAATATTAAAGTCTTTGCAAATAAATATAATCTCAATCTCGAGGATCTGATGACCCTCAACTATATTTTGGACGATACGGAAATTTTACAAAAAGGACAAGAAGTCTTCATCAATGTCTCAGCGGAGAAAGCAAATAATATCCCTGGTTTCATCGATAAAGCACAACCAAATCTCAACCCTCCAGTAGTGAAACCAAAACCTGTGGCTACCATAGCGAGACAAACCACCACTACTTCTGCCACCTCTAATTCCTCCTCATTCTCTGCAGGAGGTACTGCTTCTGTTTCTACTACGACTTCTCAACGAACCTTTACTAAAAATATTTCTAATGGATTTGCTCGTGGATACTGTACGTGGTATGTTGCAACCCAGGCGAGTCATATTTTCCCTTATACTTCCGAAACTACCCAGTCTAGGCCTTTCGTAGGAGATGCTAAGTATCGATATCAAAATGCAAAAAATGCAGGGCTTAGCGTAGGACAGACTCCAAGAGCTGGGGCTATTATCGTCTATGGAAGTAGTGTGAATCCTGCTGGACATGTAGGAATCGTTAGATCAGTAGATGCTTCTGCGGGTACGATGGTTATTGAAGATATGAACTACAAAGGAAAATTTGTCGTGACGAAGAGAGTAGAAAGTACTTCCAGATCAGGAGTGCTTGGATATATTTACGGATAAACTTATTTCCTGATCTTGGCTAAATATGCTAGTCCTAAAGCATCTGCTACATCGTTAAACTTTGGGAGATCGGCAAGTTTGAAAAATCTCATAATGGTTTTTTGCACCAGCATTTTGTCGGCTTTCCCGTTTCCTGTGATATATTTTTTGACTTCAATGGGAGTATATTCCTGGACAGGAAGAGAATTTTTTAGGAAAAGCATCATCAATGCTCCACGAATCGCATACACAAACTCAGCATTATTTTGATTGAAACTCGTGAAAAAGAGTTTTTCCATCGATACACAGGTGATTTCGTAGTCCGTAATCAGCTTTTCAAAAAAATCATAAATCTGGATTATTCTCTGGAACTGGTCCTCTCTTGTAGGAGATTTTTTTTCTTGGAGCAAAATTCCCGCATCCACGATACTTAAATCTGGATTGATGAGTGCATATCAGAGTTTACGAACTCAGGGATCTATTCAGAGGATCATCGGCTAGAAAGTTGGAGATAAAGGGAAATTTAACATACGAGAAGTAGGACTTTCCTCTGCTCTAAAATATCTTGCACCGCCTGTTGTTCTGTAGTAGAAAGAGCTAAAAAGCTAATCTCATCTACCAGTAGCAGGCTTTCCTCTGGCAGTTCTGTCAGTTTTTTGGGACTTTGTAGAAGATCTAGGGAAGAGAGGGTGTCAGGTTTTCGTAAAGGCTGAGAAGAAGAAATATCTCCGACTGCGAGAAATGCATCTAGAGGAAGCTTTTCCAAGAGTAAATCATACCGTGATTGGAAAATGAAGCCCATTCTATGGTGGATGATCAGCTTTTTATTGAGATGATGAGAGATGACTTCACCGATTGCGAGGAAGGAATGTCTTTCTTCGTCCTCAAGATTGAGTAGATCGAGGAGCAGGTCGAGAGGGTTTTGCATTAGTGGAATACGGCGAATAAAACGTCAGATAGGATTGTTTTTTATCTTATCTATCTCTATCAGGTTTTCAAGCTTCTAGTCCCAATCTCTGATTCCTGACAAGACTTCATACCCTTTTTCTGTGATGAGAAGCATATATTCCCACTGAGAGCCTAGATCTCCATGTTTGGTATAGAGTCCTTCATCAGCTTCTTTCTGATAAAAATCATCTGACATCACTCCGATAATCGGCTCAAAACAAAGTACCATCTCTGGCTGATAAAATTGCTTTTTCATATCTGGATGCCCGTAATTGAAAACGTAGGGTCTTTCGTGAACGTCCACTCCCACTCCATGCCCTGTCAAATGCTTGAGCACCTTGTAGCCAGCATTTTGCACGACATTGGCAACCGTGGAACCATAGGAAAACATTGAGTCTCCAGGGACGATAGTCTCAATTCCACGATCGAGTGCTTCTTTATTGACCGTAATGAGGTCATAAGCCAGAGGATTCGCCATTTCTCCACCGACCACGACAGAAATCGCTGAATCAGAGTAGCCCTTTTCGTAGATCAAACCTGCATCGATTTTTAGGAGATCCCCAGATTTTAAAATGTAGTCGCTAGGCTCACCGTGGACCACACAATCATTTACACTCAAGCATAAATTTGCAGGGAATCCATTGTAATGCTTGAAAGCACCTCTAAGATTATGAGTTTTGATAAAATGCTCTGCAACGAATTCGAGTTCGATGGTAGCGATTCAGACTTTTGCTTTTTCTCTAAGCTGAAGTAAAAGTTCATTGAGATACTTTCCAGATTCGCGAATAGCAGAAATCTGTTTGGGAGTTTTGATGATAGGTTGATTTTTCATAGTTTTACTATACATTTAAATTAAAAACCTTTAAAAGTAGTGCAAGCAAGAACAGTCCTCAAAAAATCGATATAAATGTCCCTGCCACGCCATAAATCACTCCAAAGAAAACATCAGTGGGATAATGCTTTTTTAAGGCGATTCTCGAAAGTGCAACGGCAACCACCACAATCATATATGCTAAAAAAATATACTGAGAAAAGCCTAGCTCTACCGTTCCTCGAAACACTACCATCGCGATAACCGTCACTACTATCGTGTGCATGCTCGGAAAACTCCCTGCATTCAGTTTTTTTCGGAAGGTATCGGTGGGCATAGGAACAGGACGCTCTTTGTAGAAAAAGAGTTTTGTGAGTGCCGCAACTCCTAGGGTGAAGCACAAACTGACACATAACATCAGCAAAAGAACTAATATCCCGCTCAGTCCTTCAGCATAAAACAGACTTGTTCCATATTTCGTTGTAGGAAAGAAAAAAATCGGGATAATCAACAAAAACATTCCTGGGATCCCTCATAAATAGGTAATTCCTTTCCAAAAGTACTGCATTCCTTTTTCAGGAAGAAGTAAAAAAGCTGATTTTCTGAATAGCTTGTATGTGCAGTATATCTTTTTTAGTGGGAAAATAAAGAGGAAGTATATTCCCGCAGATAGAAGCCAAAATTGTAGAATCTAACCCAAAACCGCACAGAGAGAAAAATTTGCAAAAAAGACATTGTTTAGATAGAATAGTAGTGTTGATTTACCTTCTAACTTTACAAACAATGTCTTTAAAGCTATCAT
>JAISKI010000023.1 GCA_031261265.1 Candidatus Peribacteria bacterium | reverse complement strand
ATGATAGCTTTAAAGACATTGTTTGTAAAGTTAGAAGGTAAATCAACACTACTATTCTATCTAAACAATGTCTTTTTTGCAAATTTTTCTCTCTGTGCGGTTTTGGGTTAGATTCTACACTTTTAAAACTTGACAAATAATGATAAATGGATATAATGATAAATGGATATAATGATAGTATATTTATTCTATAAAATAATAATGGTTGAAAAGTTTTCATTAGAAGCAAGCCCCTCAGAAAAAGGAACTATCGGGAAAATTCAAGAAATCTGACCCAAAGATTCTGATAAAATTTTTCTAAGCTTTGGAAGTTTAGTGCATCGTACTTATCATGCCCGAGGAAACCTACCAGAGATTGTTTCAAAAAACTTCGGTGCAAAATTCGTCAATATGGACTATCCAAAAAAGACCTATGATGTAGAGAGTATGAATAAACGAATTATCGACTATCTCAGAAAACAAAAGAAGACAAAAGAGATCATCATCTGTGGGCTCTCTTTCTGAGAATTAACCGCCAGAGATCTAATCGACAATCTCCCAGAGGATCTAAAAAGAAAAGTAGTCGGACATATTTCTTTACATGGAGTATCAGACACCAGCGATTTAGCGGTTTTTCAAAACAAGCTCACAAAACCACTTCTTCCCCTCATAAAAACAGATCTCTTTACTACTTTGATAGACCTTGGAGGAAAAATAGACAGAAACAAACGGACCAAAAGAATCTTTTCCAAAAACATTATCAACCAAAGATCGGCTCCTAAAGTAAAAGAGAATCCAGACTCAGACTATGCTAAAACAATAAAACATCACAGAGATGCAGCATTACTGGGGATTACTCCAGGGATGGGAGAGAGAATAAAAAGAATTAGTACTCAAAAACAAACTCCTGAAGGGATATCAGATATTCCAACAGTTGCAATATATTCAAATAGCGATGGTTTCTACAAAAATCCAGAAAAGGCCGCAGAAAAAGTAAAATCCACTTCTACCAACACCAAGTCTTATATTCACGCATTAGATAATGCAGACCACGCAGCATTGGTAGAATTACCAGAAAAATATGATGAAGATATGAAACAAGTGATAGAAAGTTTAGGACGAACTATTCAAAAAGAAATACCCACCCAAGAAGGGATTCATCTCTATTCCACTACAGATCCCAACAAACCAGCAGCAGAGAATGAAGAAATAAGAAAAATTGTTTAATAGTAAACATCGCTAAAAACTCTTCACAAAATGGAGAGTTTTTTTCAAACAAGTTTTTTTCCAAACTCAGCTTTACTTTTTTTTTCTCTTTTTTATAATGAAAGGGTGCCGTTGAATATCTTACATATTTCATTTTATCTTTTACTAGAAAAAACCATGGAAAACACAGAAACCCTACACTTAGAAAGCAAAGTGGAAAACTTTAGCTTCGACCTCTACAATCCAACTACGGATACCGTAGAAACAAAATCCCTCGCAGACTATCAAGGGAAATGGATCATTCTTTTCTTTTATCCTGCCGACTTTACCTTCGTATGTCCTACAGAATTAAAAGACCTGATGAACATTTACGAAGAAGTAAAAAGTCTGAATGCAGAACTCTTTTCTGTCAGTACCGATACTGTCTTCTCTCACAAAAGATGGATCGAAACCGAACATCTCTTGTCTACCTACAAAGTCCCTATGATCAGTGATAGAAAAGGAGATATTTCCAGACTTTTCAATACTTGGAACGCAGATTCTGGAAATAGTGAAAGAGGAACCTTCATTATCTCCCCAGACGGAGTAATTAAATCCCTAGAAGTCGTGACAGAACCCATGGGAAGAGCCTCTAATGAACTGCTCAGAAAAATTAGAAGTCTGGACTTCATTAGAAATAATCCAGGTCACGCTTGTCCAGCCAGTTGGAATATTGGACTCAAAACACTGAATCCTTCTATCAAAATCGCAGGACATGTCGCTGAAAGCTTAGGAGAATAACACTAATACCGTTTACAATAAAATAACAAGATAGCATAAGGGAAGCAGACTTTTGCTTCCTTTTTTCTGTCCTATAAAAAAACTACAAAATCTCTTGCATTTTATTTCTTTTTCATTACTACCTTGTTATACAAGCTACTATAATTTTATCACCTACAATATAAAACAATATGTCAGAAGCAGAAAAAATCACTACGCAGATGAAAAAAGGGATTCTGGAATATCTGATTTTGGCGATTATTTCCCAAAAAGAAAGCTACACGAATGACATTATCACCACCCTCAAAAAAGCTAATCTGATTGTGGTGGAAGGGACGATTTACCCCTTGCTTTCCCGCTTGAAGACGGAGAAGTTGCTGGAATATCTGCGAGTGGAATCTCAACAAGGACCGCCGAGAAAATACTATAAACTCACTTCCAAAGGGAAAGACGCTCTAAAATCAATGGACAAAGTTTGGAATCAGCTTTCTCTAAGTGTGAAACAAATCACGAAATAAAAACACCTCGTCATTGCGAGGACATAGCATACGAACCACTCAACTTTATTATTTAATGTATTATCATTATGACTACCTTTGATTTTCAATGACACAGCTTCCCAATGGAGCAGGACGCGAAACTTTTTTTGGAGAAATATCTCAAAAGGATTGAAACCTACGCTCGCAAACACACCATTGATTTAGATGTGGTGGAAGATATTTATCAGAGCATTCTGGACAAACTTTTTGCGATGAAAAAGCCCATAACTCAGAAAAATCTGATTGCTCTCGTGAATGACCTTTGAGAGCCGGAAGATATTTTTGCAGGGAACGAAATGCTCAACTTGCCTGATACAGACGAAGAAAAAGGCTGATGGCTTTTCACGATTCGTTCGTGGTGTATCAACTTTTTCAAAGGGATTTGGCGATGTATTGCGGGAATTTGTATCGGAGTTTGGAAGCTCGTGAAACGGATTTGTATCGGACTACGAATAAGTTTGAGGCGATTTTGTAGGTACTGATGAAAAGGGTTGAAAGGATTTTTCGTGTACCTACGGCTCTTTTTGCAATGGGTACGGAAATTTTTATTCAGATTTTTGTTCTTTTTTATTCTTGCAGGTATCTGTTTTTGCGTGTTTATAAGCTCATTGGTAGCGTTAACTTGCTCGCTTGGACTGAAAGAATATGTCTTCAACAACATCAACTTTTTAGAAACCTTGCCCATTAGCATAAAAATCTGACTGGCGTTTTGAGTAATCGCATTCTGCATTTTCACCCTCGCAACGGCAAAATTTGCTTGCACAGGAAAGTCCATAAAATATGCGATGCTGGTCGGAATCCCCAGTTTCGTCCTGATGATGTTTTTCGGGTTGATAGGAGCTTTCCAATTGTTCAAAATCTATGGACACACCAGCACCTTCGCCACGGAAACGAACTTTGCACTTTGAGCAAATAAGGAGATAGTGCTGGATATGTCTGACTTGATTGCTGAGGGGACTTTCCCGTTTCAAGGACTGGATTCCCTAAGGCTTGAAAATAGTGCTGGAACTACTTTGAAACTGGTATTTGAGTATAAGGTATTCTGAAATGGGGAGTTGCAAGCGAAATTTGAGAAAGCTATCATACAGCCAACATTAGTAGAAAAAAGCTGAATTTTAGAGCTGGAAAACTTCACGAATTTTACGGAAATTGTGCCCTTTATTCCCTTTATGAGAAGTGCAGTACTCTATGTGCCAGAGGGATATCGTTTGAGATTGGTAGGGAATTATTACCCTTGGGGACACAATGCCACCACTTTTCCTTTGGAAGAAAAATATAGAGAGGTGGCTGATAATCGGGGACATTTTGGCTGTGAAGATAGGGTCGTTTGGTATTCAAAGGAAGAAAAAAGATTTGTTTGTGCAGTAGACGGATATGAGTTGGAGAACCTCAAAAGAAGATATATGCAGGAGTATGTTTTGAAACATTTTGATGAGTTCTCACCGATTACTCACAAGGAAGAGTATAAAAGAAATTATCGGTGATACAATTGAACTCAGAGCGATTGGAATTTTCGTGAGATAAGCTGGGAGGAGAGAAATGGAGAAGTTAGGTTGTATCTGAACTTCTCGGACCAAAGTGTAGAGATACAAGCGAAGTTGAAAGTTGTGGAAACGGAGAGTGGAGCTTTGGTGGAGGAGTTTGAGATAGAAAAGGTTTGGGTAATTGATGAGGGATTTGATGAGGAGTATTATGAGAGAATTGATGAAAGTGTAAGGAAATTTTTGGAGGTGGGTGATGGAGAAGAAGAGGTTGAAGATAATGAAGGCACAATTTCGACTTGACTTTAGGTTGTAATTATATATATATGGAAATGTAAAAATAAAATAATAAAATTAATAAAAGGTTATGAAAACAAAAGGTGTAAAAAAAGTTCTTTTCATTGTAATGATGATATTGAGTCTCACTACTGCTTCGGCAGCGAGCGTAAAGATTATTGCACACTCAGAGGAAAATACACAGATTCCCGTTTGGAGTGGTGCAAAAAAAATTCTCCTTTTTGAGGGAACCATCCAACTTGAAGAGGATCTATCACGGGTTCTAATAGATACTTTGAAATTAGAAATGGTGGGATATGCTTCCTCTCCTGAGTGGGAAGGGGCAGAGATGGTAATTGAGGCAAGTGGAAATTATTTTACTTCAACTCTCCATGAGGGGAAGATCATAGTTGAGGGAATATATGTAAAATATATTTCAGATCTAAAAATCACGATCGACTTACCTCAAACGGTAAGTATTGGATCTCAAGCAAAATTTGAGATTTCAGGTAGAGCTACAAATCCCCAGAATGATGAAGAAGTGGAAGTAATAGGAGCAAAAACTCCTGTTCTCCAGGTGGTAAATTATTCCAATCAAGCAAAGATTGTGAATAATTATGACTGGGAAATTGAAGTATCTCCTCTCCTTGCAAATGACGGCAGTCCTTGTCAAATATTTGAAGGAAAAATAGAAACGGAGCATAATCTTCCTTTTCTGTTGCAGTCTCTAATGTTAACTGTTTTATCAGCTGAGGACAACACACAGAGTACAACCTTTGACGATTTACAGGTTCACTTATTTCTAAATGGAGTAGAAGGCACTTATAGAGAAGCAAAAATTGAACAAGGAAAAGCGGTTTTTGATGATCTTGATAAGATTGCTTCAAGTGGAGAGATGGTTCGTCTTTTTGTTTCTACACCTATAGGAGATGATATCGTGGGAGAAGAGTTCTTCTTTAAAATCTCAGCAGAAACTGAGACCTTGTTAGGAGAGAAAGGTGAAGTAGCACCTTTTATTACTCAATCCTTCCAAATTAAAAAAAAGCGACAAACGGTACGTTTGAGTGCTCGTAATATAGGAGAAGGAGAATTTACCATAAATGGAGAAGATGGGGAAACCTATATCCATTCCTATGAGAGCTGGTATTTATTGTATTATTTTGGAGAAGAATTGTCATTTGACTATATTGAATCAGATGATAACTATCAATTTAAATCATGGAGAGTAGAATCTCCTGATGGAATTTATATCACATCTTCTCCGACATTAAATCTCACCATTAGAGATTATAGGGGATATTTGTTCCCCTATGCCGTAGAGGCTCAGTTTGAAAAAAAAGCAATAACTTCTTCTATTTCTGCTGTGAAGCAGGAATCGGGGGTAAAAATCTGGGGAAACGATGGTATACTACATATGTCATCGCAATCCATGCAAAACATACAAATATATTCTTTATTTGGCCAACTTGTATTTCAAGACCAGATTGAAGGGGAATGGCAACGCTCATTTCCAAAGGGAATATACGTTGTAAAGCCGGAAAACCAGCCGGCACAAAAAATAAAATTGTAGAGGATAATCTACAATAGGAAGTTCCGCTGTGAAGCGGGACTTTTTTTGTGGAGAATCGATAGAGATGAATCAACTGATAATTTAACAGTAATATAGCAAGAAAATAAAAAAAGATCAGCTTGAAGATAATAGTTTGATGATATTTAATAATATCTACAAAAAACCTTACCTCTTGCACTTTCCCCCAGAAACCGTATACTTCTCTTTCCTCACTAAAACTTTAAGCCTTACTTAGTCACACTAATGGATACGCTCTTACAACGAACCGTAGATCTCTCTCCTAACATAATCCAAAACCTTGGATATATCATTGTCTTTTTGATGACCATCTGCGAAGGAATCCCTCCTCTAGGATTTTTAGTCCCCTGACAAAACATCGTCATCCTCGCAGGATTTTTTGCTCGTATGGATCAGCTTTCTCTACCCATCGTGTTAGGATTTGTATTTATTTGAGGATGGCTCGGAGATTTATTTGCTTACCAACTCGGAGCAAAATACGGACTCCCCTTCCTAAAAAAATACGGGAAATATGTACTCATCTCCGACACCGTCCTAGAAAATATCCATACGATCCTGCAGAAAAATCTCTCACGAGGAACGATACTTTCCAGATTTTACGGACGAACCAGAGGAGTTTTACCCTTTATAGCAGGATCTCTCAAACTTTCCTTTAAAAAGCTGTTTGTCTACACAGGAATCAGTAATTTTCTGCGAAGCTTGGTATTTGTATTTTTAGGCTACATTTTAGGAGCAAGTTATGAAATCGTAGCAGATTATCTCGGAGCTTTTTTGGTACGAGGGATCATCATCTCGATAGGAATCGCGGTACTTTTCCGATATTTTAAAAATGAAAATATGACCTTCAAAAAGGGATTTTCCCGAATAATTATTGGAGATATTGTCTCCGTCATCCTTTTTTCCGTCTTAGCTCAAAGACTCCACACCGACAAACTTTCTTTCGTAGCAATAGATACACGAATACAGTCACTTTTCATCAAATCACCGTTCATCGATACGCTCCTCCTCCGAATTGATCAGATTTTTGATTTTTGGTTTATTGGACTGATTGGATTGGGAGTGATCGTATATCTCTACCGCAAAAAGCTGATGTACTATCTGACAACATTTGTATCCACCATGATTTCCGCGATGATCGCATTCCCGATAGTAAAACTACTTATTCAGAGACAAAGACCAACAGATGGCTTAGTGACCTTAACGAGTTATAGTTTCCCAAGTGGACACGCGACTATGAGTTTGGTATGTTTGGTCATAGTACGATATGTCTTACAGCCACAAATCAAATCTCCTCGACTCAAATACAGTTTTTTGGTACTTATGATTGGTGCATCTTTACTGATAGGAACCAGTAGAATTATGCTCCATGTCCACTGGTTTACAGATGTAGTAGGAGGATTTTTACTGGGGATTTCTATTCTGACCACAAATATCTTACTACGAAAAATTATCTTCGATCAACACGTAGAAAAGCAAAAAGTCGTAAAGAAAAACTCCAAAAAGCTCTTGATCGATATTTTACTTTAAAGAAAGAGAAGAGATGCAAAAAGAAGTGCGAGATATTATCATTCTGGGAGCTGGTCCCAGTGGACTTTTTTGCGGACTACACTTACCCAAGCAAGCCAAAATACTCTTTTTAGAAAAAACAGAAAAATCAGCTTCAAAACTCCTCCTCTCTGCTAAAGGCAGGGGAAATCTAACAAATCTGCAGATAGATCCCAAACAGGATTATGTAAGCGATGATCCAGCATTTGTACACTCTGCTTTTGAAAAATATGGAGTAAGAGAATTTTTACAATTTTTAGCAGAAAACGGATTTCCCACACAAGAAGAGGCAAACGGTAGAATCCTCCTCCAATCTGGGAAAGTTTCTCAATTCCACGAATTTCTCATAAACGAAACAGAAAAACAAGGCAGAATCATCGCTTATCAGCAGGACGTTAAAAAAGTAGAAAGAAATGCAGAGGGAACCTTCACCGTGCAAACTACTTCGCAACAGTTTATCGCTCACAAAGTCATTCTTGCTACAGGGACAAAAAGTGTTCCTGCGTTGGGATCCAGCGACATTGCTCTGCAGATCGCTCAGGATTTTAATCTGCCTTTTAGAGTCTTTTTCCCAGCATTGGTCGGCTTTGAAACTGAGAATAATCTCTCTCCCCTCGCCGGCTCCTCGGTGATCGGAAAAGGAGAACTCTATGTAAATGAAAAAAAAGTATACGAACAAATCTGACCAATCCTTTTCACTCATCGAGGAATCTCAGGACCCATAGTATTCAATGCCAGTTTATCTCTACATCCTCCTGTAGGAGGAGAAAAAATACTCTTCAAACTCCAGATCAAAAAAGCTGACATCACTAAAAGATTTCTTGCCTATCTCGGCTTTCGTTTAAATCTCCTCACAGAATACACCTTCACTACGAGAATTACAGGAACCAGAGGATTTGAGGAAGCTAAAGTCTGCAGTGGAGGAATCCAAACCCAAGGTCTCCAAGAAAATTTTGAAGTAAAAATCCAGCCAGGACTCTTTATTATTGGAGAATGCCTAGATTGCACAGGGAAAACAGGAGGATTTAACCTTCAACGATGCCGAACCAGTGGAGCAGTATGTGGAAAAGAAATTGCCTCAAAAGATAACTCATAGTTATCAATTCATCATTACATTATCACAAAGTAAATACTAAAAAAGTCTGATTTTCATTCCGCAAGAGGATTGAGAGTCAGTTTTTTCATTTTTTTTGCTTTTTAGAAAATTTTCGAATATAATTGAAGTGTTAAATCAAACACCTTTACCCCTTTATTCTTTTACTCATGGACAATCTCAACACCTCAAACACGGTTTCTACAAAAGTATCTCAACTCGTAGAAAACATTGCAAACACCTGTGACGCTCTTATCTCAGCATTGGAAGTCAATGCTCAATCCGTTGGAAGCTATGGAGGAGGAATCGTAGAGCACTTTGACAGCGAATTTGTGGACAGAGTAGTAAAAGCATTACTCAAAATTAAATATCATGTCACCAGACTTGATAAAGAACTAAAAAACTGACTGATCAGTAGCCAGGAAGAATTGGAAGCTATCGTAGGAGGATTGCTCCAGACTGCAGACCAATTAAATACCTTACTCTTGGAAGACGGATTTATGAGAAATAACTTTGCCTTTCTAGTAGATGAAGTAAAAGATATGATCGAAAAGATTTTAGAAGAAGTAGAAATTAAGTAGGAAAAAACACCCAATACAGGGTGTTTTTCTAAAAAGGAATATTTTCTACATTACTTCTTGTAAAAAAAGAAGTATAGCAGAATAGTCTTTCATCTCCACAGGGACTCCCGTCACCTTTACTTTCACTCCTCCTGCTTTAATAATTTCTTGTTCATATTCAGTTTTCTTTCCAAGTTTTATAAAAGACTCTTTGAGGAGGTTCTCAATATATTTCTCTTGATCAGCAAGGTACTTTTCATTATTTATGATATTTTCTCCTTTATATCCACTACTTGCTCCCAGCTTTATATAACTCTTATAATATCTTATATACGATTCATTTGCATTCTTTAAAAGTTTGAGATTTGTCGTAAAAGTAAGATCAAGATCTTTAACCATCCCCTCATACTTATCAGCTTTGATATCGTTATAGGTCCTTTCTTCTCCAGGCATTCGACTTTGTATACGAGACGAAGGTTTCGTACAAGAAGTAGCTGACCAAATTAAGAGAAGACTCATTAATCAAAAGGAAACATCTCTCTGGATTTTTCAGAAATTTGATCTAGATTTTTGTACCTGATAAGGTAATTTGTTAACGTGGTTCATGGTAAAAAGAAGAATAAAAGATAAAAGCTGGTATATTATTGAGGGATAATTCGAAACGGAGGATTTTGTCTATTGAGATAACGAGCAAGATCCTCTTTTTTGTCCCTAGAATTCATAGTAGTAGAGATATCATCCATAGCATTGGTAGTCCCTGCTTTTCCTGTGATTCAGAATCCGAAAAGAGCTTCTCGACCTTTTGCACCATTTAACACAGTAGTATTTTCTCCTACTCCTCTAAACATCACATTCCCTACACCATCTACATAGAAAGGATGATCTACATGACGATCGGTATTGGGAACCTCTGTCATCAAGAGCGAATGATTTTTGATTGCGTTGATCAAGTTTGCTACTCTAATAGTTTCCCCCAGATTTTTAAAGGTAATTTTTTCACCTCCTTTTTGCGTAAGTCCGTCGATAGTTTTATTGGCAAGATCAAGTTTTATGGGTTGATCATAGCTTTTGAAGATTATTTTATTATCAGCATCTTTTTCAAGATGAATCCCCATCGCTTGGGCATCTCCTAAATAGGTAGTAAAGATTTCATTACAAGCCTTTTGTACGACATAGGCATCTCCATCAGAGAGTCAAAGGTCATCAATCTGATCTTTGGTGTGAGAGGTATCTTCAATTTCCAAGATAAATACTCCTGCCTCTCTGAGCTCTTTTAGGGTAGGTTTCCCTGTACTAAGAAATCTTGCAAACATTTCCTGTTTGTGAGAATCGTCAGATATTTTATCAAATTTTTCACTACCTATAGTGAGAAGTCTTGAAATATATTCGGTAATATCATTTTCCACTACATCTTTATCTACATTATCTTTATTTTCTTCAAGTTTTTTATCCAGCCCCATCGCTACCATTCCTTGATGGATCAAATTTTGCTCATCCTTTTTTCCGATTTTTGTGAGGTAATCGATTTTTTGCTCTAATGCTACTCTTTCCTTTGGTTTAAGGTTATGATCCTGTTGATCTTGTTGTTGTTTTGCTTTGAGATCTGCCAATAAAGCGTCATATTGATCAGCTTTAATTCTATATTTATCATCCTTTTTTTCTAACATTCCATCTAAATCTTTGTACGAATTCCCTACAAATACTGCTACCGTAGCAGGGACCGCCGTTCCATGAATAAGTTTTGCCTTTTCAGTTGTTTCCTTTGCTTCGGGAGTCTGTTTAGAAGAGGAGGTAGCAACAAGCCCTCCTCCCGTCACAACAGCTGTAGCTTCAGAAGATTTTCCATCACCAAAGAGTCCTACAATCTTTTCCATGAAAGGGCCTCCTGTAAAAATCTGTTTTGGATTTCCTCCCGTAGCTAAAAGTAGTCCTGCTGGAGCCAGTACCCATCCTCGATGAGCACTATTTTTTTTCTCTTCACTTCCAAAACATTTGTATCGCAGAGTCTGTAAGGCCTTAAACCCTAAGACTACTCCTCCCACCGTCAAAGCAATATTCCCTGCGTTTTGATAAAATTTTTGAGATTTTGGATCATCCATTTGAACCTTTTCTGTAGCATAATCAATCAGTCCAAAAATTCCATTATGAGCTAAGGCTTCATCTCGAGAACCATATTCTTTTCCTCTCCTTTGAGGACTAGCATAGCTAGGATAAAGTACATCTTTACACTGTTTTTGCTCTAAGGCATCCAAGCCTGTAGCGTAAACGAGCTGATTATACACTGCTTGATCAGTAGCCTCTAAATTTTTTAAAGCTGCCCGATTTTCCTGGACAAAAGCAACTTTATCAGGATCTGCCATGGTACCATTAATGAAGGATTCTAGAGCTCTTTGTTTATCATTAAAAAGATTCAATGTTAAAATACTTCTCAAAAGTTTCGCCTTATCAACATTATCTCTAGCAACTTCCGCATCTTTTACCAAAGCATCTTTAGCATCCGCAGGAGAATGAATAGGAGTCCAAATGCTAACTTTTTTTCCCAAGGAAGCTTCTTGGATAGCTTGATCAATTTTCCCAGACTCTAAATTATTTTGGTAATCTTTCAATTCCTTTGCATATACAGAAAAATCTACATGATCCAGCTTTTTGAGCTTATTAAAATGTTTCTCGATTGCTTCTATTTTTTTCACAACACGATCAATATCACTGTACACAATACTCAAAGCAGACTTAGCTTCAGGAGATTTCCCACCCTTAGCTTTTCCTCTAAGTTGTTTATATTCTTTTTTCAGGTTTTTAATTCTTTCTTTGTTTACATTAAAAATTTCAGCCCTCTGTTCATAAGTTCCTACAAGGGTATCAGATTTGGTTTCTAGGTCTCTAGAGAGCTTATTAGCTACTTCACTCGCATTAGAATACACAACTACCTCTTTATTAGTATTAACATTCATGATCATCAAGTAAGGGATAAAATCCTTACCCTTATTGTATTCTATTTTTCCAAAAAAGCAAAAAAAAGCAGACTTTTTTTTCGGTCCACCTTTTTTGTTCATTTATTTTCTTTATTCACTCAAATATTGATACGTCAAATCTTTGAATACCTCATCTCTGTCCCCCCCTTCTACTAAAGCAGGCACATCTGTAGCCCTACTCAAATATTGTTTGATGATTTCCACTAGAAGGGTCACAAAATTACTCTGATTAATAGGGACATTATCATGATAATGATCCGAAAGGGACTGCAGATATTGCACATATTCACGGATAGAAAATCAGCTTTTTGTCTTAAGTAATCCCCCAAAATACGGTTCCATCCCCAAAGCATTCCCCTCTTCCTGATAAAAAGGATAAAAAAGTCAGACTACCACGATACTATTCATATTCTTACGAAGATAGGTCACATTAGTCTTGTAATCAAGAGTCGTAAAAAAAGTATCATAAATACCTTTGATGATATGTTCATTACTAATCGTTTGCATCAGAAAAGTAAGAAATTTAGCGAATTGATCATTCACTGCCTTATCTTTTTTGAGTTGCTGAGCAACCTGTTTTGCTTGTCTGGCTTCTTCTTGCACCTTTTGAACAGCAGTCTCTGAGACCTTCTCAGCCCCACTACCACCAATTTCACCAGACTCAATCACTCAGATAGATTCTTCTGCCATAAAAATACAAGGGAAATATAAATGCAGAGTATTTTTAACGTTTTCCCCTTGAAATACAATAGTATTTCTGTATATTCAATCCACTATGGCTCTGTAGCTCAGCAGGTTAGAGCGCGCCTCTCATAAGGGCGAGGTCGGTGGTTCGAGTCTACCCAGAGCCAAAGTACAGTATCAACTGGTGAGGTGGATGAGTGGCCGAAGTCAGCTCACTGCTAACGAGTCGACCTGTAATAGGGTCCGCGGGTTCGAATCCCGCCCTCACCGATCCGATATCCGTCATTCAAACATATTTTATCTCTTCACGTTCCAACGTATGGCAACCAAGAAAAAAGGAGGTGTAGTGAAAGTTGCACTAGTATGTGTAAACTGTAAAGCTACCAACTATTTCACTTCAATCAACAAAGCTGTTAGACCAAAGCTTACCATCAAAAAGTATTGTAAACATTGTAGACAAGCTACAGAACACAATTCTAGAGAAAAATTAAAATAATCCCGATTTTTATTTTGTTTTAACAATTTTATGTTAGCAATCAGACTTTCCAGACACGGAAGAAGCAAAAGACCTTTTTATAGAGTAGTTCTCACAGAACACACCAAACCAGCAAAAAGCTGATACACTACGGTATTAGGATCTTTCGATCCTTTGAAACATGAATTCATCGCAGATGTACCAGCCATCAAACAGCTCATTGCTACAGGTGCTCAACCTAGTGAAAGAGTAGCAAAATTACTCTTCAAGTCTACGAATGACCCCTTCTACAAAACTTTTTACAAAGAAGTTGAAAGAAAAGGTATAACGAAAAACGAGAAAAAAGACTAAAAAGGTTTTAGTAATCTTTTCTATCATGCCAGAAACCATAAACTCAGCTTCCGCAGAAGATATTATTCTTTTTGCGTTCGCAGTTGCTGTATTGATCGTATTCGCAGGATGTATTTATGCATTTTTTCGTGCAATTTTTCTCTTTATCTTTTCCAAAGGAGAAGACGCAAAAGTGAAAGCTGCATGGAATAGTATCAGATATATGGTAATTGGACTTTTTCTTACTATTATGCTCTTATTTGCAGGACCACAGTTATTGAGAATGTTTAAAGTACAAAATTATGAAGTATATACCGCAAAAAATGTCTTTACCAAAATCTGAAAAATTATTACAGGAGGAAGCGGAATTGTCTCTAAGGTTGTAAACGAATATCCAGGGACTCAAGGAAATATAGATGCTAGTGATACACGAGACGTTTCTTCCACAACCTACCAATTATAAGTTTACCTTGATTTTAAAGATTGCTTTCTTAAGTTGAAGAAGGCAATTTTGCTAAAAAAACAAAAAAAATAAAGACATGAAACATCAACATTGTTGTGGGTGCCACAAAAGAATTGGAGATTATAATCTCTGTCACCGTTGCGGGACTATCATTTCGCGAGCAAAATCGTATTGCTCCTCTTGTGAGAAAAGTATCGAACAAGAAAACAAAAAGGAAGAGAAGGAAAATAAAAAGAAAGCAAAAACACAAAAAAAGGAACTGGAGAGACAACCTCCCCATCAATGTGTTTGTGAGCCACAGCTTTTTAATACAGGCTATGGAATGCAAGTTTTCAACAAAGAAACGGAAAAATACGAGCCACTCCATCCTCTATTTGGTTATAACTGCCAAAGAGATGAAAGGACAGGAGTCCTCGTCTGCAAAAAATGTGGTGGTACACCACCAAAAGGTGCTAAAACGAGAGAAAATTTCTCCCTATAGCTCTAAGAAAAACAACTAAAGTAGGAGTATAAATAGAATACTGCTACTTTTTTCGTCTTTACCTTGAAAGAAAAAAGGAGTTCAGTATATACATACTATGCTACATTTAGAAAATCTCATCCACCTTGATCCTCACCAACAGTTTCTCCAAAAAAGGAGTAAAAATCCGAATCTTTTTTTGGTAGGCGGGTGTGTCAGAGATATTTTACTTTGAACGACAAAAAATCCTCACGACATCGACTTCACTATGGCAGGGACTCCCGAAAAATTGTATGCAGATTTTGATACTCAGGGACTTTCACATTTCATCACAGAAAAATTTGGGACGAGTACCTTCATAAAAAAGGAGGTGATTCGCTATGAACTTACTCCACTCAGGACCGAAGGAGAATATGGAGATTTTCGTCATCCGTGAGAAATTCAGCGAAGCAATGATCTCCTACTTGATAGTCAAAGAAGAGATTTTTCTATTAATGCGATGTATTACTTTTCTATCACGAAGCAGACAAAAGCTGACCTAGATTTTACTAAGGAAGGCAATCAAATTGATGAAAAAAATCTGATCAAAATTTTAGAGAAAGAGGGATACTGCTATATCACGAATCTAAATCTTTTGATTTTAAAAAATGAGCAGTATATTCAACAGGTATTCGGAGACGCAAAATTTGACGAAACTTATTTCAGATATTTGATCGAAACCCAGAAGGAAGCTTACTTCTGGAAAACTACGAATCCTCTCTGACAAAAGAGAAACTCCCTAAAGCCAGGATCATTGCCAAAAATCAATAAATTTCGTGTCCTCATAGACCCCACAGGTGGAATTAGCTCACTAGGAGAAAGAAAACTGAATACCGTCTGAGAAGCAGATAAAAGATTTAATGAAGATGCACTCCGCTTAATGAGAGCATTAAGAATCGTAAACGTCTGTAATGCTTCTCTTTTACGCCAAGAAAAAAAAGAAAAGTCTGGGGAAAAGACTCAGCTTTTCGACTTTACTCCTACGACTCGAGACAGCATCCAAAATAACGCTCACCTCATCACTCACGTAGCAAAAGAAAGGATCAAGGAAGAATTAACAAAAGTTTTTTCCAAAGGAAATCCGTTTTGATTTATCACTCTCCTGAATGTCAGCGGAATGCTAGAAACACTTTTTCCAGCACTAGCAAAGACAAAATATGTAGCACAGCCCATTCGCTATCACGCATTTGATACCTATAGCCATACCCTCCTCGTACTCAAGGCTTTGCAGGAAATTAATGAAGACTACCTCGTACGTTTTGCGGTACTTTATCATGATGTCGGAAAAGTAGAGCAATACAAAGCCTACGATGATGCAAAAGGTAATAAAGAAAAAATCAGAGCAATCATCGCGGGTCCACTCAACCATAGAAATAGTTCTCCTGAGCTGATGAAACAGGATTTTAGAGCATTAGGTTTTTCCAATAAGGAAATCAATGACCTTGCACGATATATCCAAGAACATCACACTCCTTGAGAGATTTTACAAGCAAATCCCGATAATCGAGAGAAAAAAGTAAGAAAATTACTCAGCGAAAAAGGCTACCAAATGGTAAATAATCTCTTTGATATTAATATCGCTGATCGTCTCGGACAATACAACCCCTTACAAAATTCTTCTGACCTAAGTGACAGCTACGAATTAAAAAACATTCTCAAAAAACTAAATAAACAAGAAGGACAATTCAAAAAATCTGACCTTGCAATCAACGGAACCACAATAATAACCCAGCTCGAGATCACCCCAGGACCACTCTTGGGAGAATTACTCAACCAAGCTTTTCAGCGAGTAATAAATGACATTTCCAATAGAAATAATGAGAAGGAAATCCTTATTTATATAAAAAGCTATCTAAAAAACAGAAAAGAAGAAGATTCTTAAAAAAGATTCTGATAATTAATTTGACAAATCACCTTGATTTAGCTATACTTAAAGTAAGTATCATTTACTTCTAAACAAAAAACACAATGCACACCTTCAAAAAAGCTTTTCTACTTTCCTGCCTAGTGGTAACTATAGGAGGAGCAAGCATTCTCGCACAATCTGAGGATACTACCGTAAACCTTAGCACCAACCTTGCAAATCCTATCCAACATATTGAGAGGATTATTTTTATGATTCCAAACGCTGATGGGAGTTGGAAATCGCAGTGACAAGTACCTGTTTCCAGTCAAGGGAAGATCATCACTATCCAGGGATCTCTTCTTACTAATGTACAAGAAGGAAACAAAAACTCTACCAATCTAAAAAATTCTTCTATTCTCGGAGGGAATAAAAACGAGTTTCCCGTATCGGTCACAGGAAGTACCATCATAGGAGGAAGCGAAAATAAGGTACAAGCAAATCAATCTACTATTCTCGGAGGAATTAAAAATCTGATTCAAGGCACTACTTCTTACAGATCTACAATCTTAGGAGGATCGGAAAACAAAATCCAAGGTGCAGAATCCACCATCATCTGAGGGACTAAAGGAACCATTCAAGGAAATAATTCTGTAATCATCGGGGGATCAGACAATACTATTATCGGTGACAATTCTCTTGCAGGGGGAAAAAACACAAAAATAACTGGGAATTGAACTTTTGCTCGAAGTGATGGGACGAAAGGAGATTTTACCGTAAATCAAGCGAATCTCTTTGCAGTGAATGCAGCTAGTGGAGTGGTAATCGGAACAAACACTCCAAATACTCTTGCTGCCTTGACCATCAGTGGAGATCTTAGAATCCAACCAAACTCAAAAGACACACTCATCTGTGATGCTAACACCAAAGGGACCATGAAATCAGTAGCTACAGGAGGACAGCTTTGTTCTTGTTTCTGTGATGGACAATCACGACAAGCGACCTTAGAGACTCCTACCTGTATCAGAGCTTGTGATATTAATAAAAAAGGACTCAATAGTCTCGAAACGATCTGTGACAACGAAGTTTGGTCTGGGTGATTAGACAAAACAGTAGGAGAACACAAATTCGAGCCAGCTTGGGATGGCAGTATCCTTGGAGGAACAATAGGATGTACCACAGGAGTCACTCTTCCTGACACTTCCTACTTCTATGCTACAGCAGCAAACGGAGATGGAATCACAACCCACTATCGAACCTGTGTAGAGCCAAAAAAAGCTGATTTAGTAGAATGTAATAGTAGTTTCTCCTGTAAAAATGATGGTACCTTTACCGTAAATACTGGAGCATTGGTCTGTCCTTACAGCACTACGGATCCAAGTGAGGTTAAAAAAGATGATCGAGGACTGAGAGAAAACGTAAATAAAAAACTGATAGGAGCTACGGGACGCACTTGTAATCCTAATGGATCCACTACTACTCCCGAACAACTCAATAATCCAATAAATCAAAATCAGAATTGTACCAATAGTAATCCTGTGGATGATGATTCAGGACAAAAATGCCAGTTTTACTGCCAAAATGGATGGCATAAAGAAACTATAAATGGAGTAGATAAATGTGTCGAAAACTCTTGTGGAGCTCAAGTACTTACTTACACCCATGATTGGGATTCCACTACCATACCTGTTTCTTACTCAGTGGGATGTTTAGATCATTGAAAAAGTCAAGACGTTTCCTATACTACCTCTCTCCCTAACGGGACAACTATTACCTATACCAAAACTTTCTCCTGTACAACGGGGAATTTGCTTAGTGGAGCTGTTCAGTATCAAATAGCGTCTTGTAATGAGGGATATCATCCCTATCCAAATGCGAATAATTATATAGGTAGTTATCGCTGTGACGCAAATAAATATCAAGTAAAATACAATGGAGATTATAAAGAGAATAATAATCCAGCTTTAACAACACAAACGCCAACTTATGATACCTCTTTCAGTCTTGCTGGGAATTTCAATAGAGTAGGATATACATTAAAGGGATGGTCTACCACACAACAAAAATTGCGAAATATAGCAAAACAGGTTCCAGCAAATTATTCACCTATTTCGTATTTCCCTGCTAAAGAGGGATCTAGACAACTCAATATGAGTACTACTGCAACCTGGAATTTTACAACAAACAAAGCATATCCTAATTATAGCACCTCTAATCCAGAAGTCTTTCCTCTTTATGCAGTATGGCAGAGAAATAGCTATACCATCACCTTTCAAGCAGGAAGTGGAACACTCTACGGAGCTGGTGGATCCTGTGGTGGAGATAATAGTACTTGGGAATGGTCATTAGATCAGTCAAATTGGCTCAATATTCTTTCAGGAATGCAAGCTAATGCTAAACCTAATATCTTAGCAGTAAGCGGAACTCTCGCTGATTATTATTCTACACAGCTTGCATCAAATGCTTGTGGTACACCATCTTCGGGAAAAACTTGTAATTTACAAGGAACCGTTTCTCTCACGGGAATATTACTTCAGCAATTTTCATTTACAGGTACTATAGAGTGGAGTGGCGGGTCCTCATCTCTTCTTCCAGAACAGGTAATTAGTACAGTAATTTTGAGTGGGACTCTTTTGAGTGGAACACAAGTAATAACAACTGGACACCTAGAAATGCAGAATATTTCATTACAAAATACAGGATATGCTGGGATAGAATATAAAGGATTTATACGGAAAGTTCTGAATGATAACGTACCAGTAGTAGGAACTTTAAGATTTGTGTCTCTACAGAACTCTCCATCTACCTGTGTAAACCAAACTTCTGCTGCAACATGTGCTAGTGCCAAGTGTTCTTGGAGTTCAACAAGTGTTGCAGGTGATGGGAAAACAGCTACAAAAACTGTAGTATACGATGAAAAATATGATGGTCTTCCTATTCCAACTCGTGTTGGATATGAATTTATAGGACGATATACTACTTCTTCGAATACAGATTTATGAGTTAATGCTACTGCTCCAGCTGGAAGAATAACAGAAACTACTATTATGACGACAGCAAATAATCATACCCTTTATCCTCGTTGGAAAGAGAAAAATAAGCGACCAGCTGCCGCATTTAGTATGACCGTTAGAGGACAATGTAAAAGACGTCCAGGGGCTCCTGATGCTTCTCGAATAATAGCAAAAGATAAAGATTATTCTGATTTTGCAAGTTGTGTTGGCTTTCTCTACGTATACGATTATCATAGATCAGTACGGTACAAACGAGTACAAACCTATATTAGAGAATGAGACCCATGTTTATGAGGAGAGGTTGTTATGACTTTACCTGATGGTTCATTTTGGAAAACTGCTGGAAACGTATATGGTACTTATGTAGGAGGATGACTCTTGCAGGCTCTATTTTGAAACTGGGATACTTTTTGGCAAGGATTAACTTTTGGACTTTATAATGGAAAGCAAAGATTCTTTGTAACTTATTTAGAAGGAATAATGTCATCTAACTGAACCTGTGAAGTTTCTCAAAATTCTCCAAAAAGAACAATTGAAGTTGATACAAATAAAACGGTAATAGCTGGAGAACAAAAATACTAAAACACTCTTCATAGATCACTACAGATCATTGTCAATCCAAAATGAGCGAAAAAGTCGCTCATTTTTTGTCTTCCTAAAAATTCTGAGTATACTTAGATAAGGTATTTTACTTTTCGAGTATTCATCAATGTCCAGAAAAATGAGAGCACTTTCCTTACTGATAATGATCGCCCTAGTAGGAGGAATTTTTGTGGATGCCGAAAGAACAAATCAAATCACCCCAGAAATAACAGAAACAGAAATTGTACATAATGTAGCTATAGAACTACCGAATACCCCTGCAATCCCTGCAGAAGAAACAGACTTTTCTGCTCTCTTTGAAAAGATGGTAGCAGAGGAACAAGAATCTGACACTAAAACTCTCAAAAGCGATAATGTAGATTTTCTCCAAAAGGTGTTTGAAAAAACCAGAGACCCTCAAATCATTACTCCAACACTACAAGCAATGGTAGAGGTATATCAATTCATCTCTGCCAAACAATTCATAGAAAAGTTAACTCCAGCAGAGATAAAAAACATTGATCCCGTACTTCATCTCCAGATTGCATTCAATAGTTTTCCTCTCTCTTCAAGCTCAGCTTTCAGCTCTCTAGAGGCTTTGGTAGAAAATTACAAGCAAACCAATGCAATCAACTTGGATCAAGCAAACCGATATCAAGGAATTATTGCACTTATGCAGAGAAAATACGATACATTCTTTCAGATTTCTGCTCAATTTCAAAATGCCTCTTACAAACAGTTTGCCAATAAAATAGCCTCGCTCAAAAAGCAAATCGCCCAGCAAGAAGACATGCCAAGCTACTACTTTGATGCACTCGTAGCGGTAGAGCTTTTCCAGCAAGGGTTTTTTCAGCCAGCAAAAATTCTCGCTCTCTATGCCCATTCCAAAGAAAGTAAATATATCTTACCCTACCAAGTGCTAGCATACGCAAATTTTCTTACCGCATCACGAGAAGCCTCTGTAGAATACTTAACCACGCTCTCTTCTCTTGATCCAACTCAGCAAGAGAAATACACTTTTTTGATGGGAGTCGCATACTATCGAAATCAACAATATGAAACGTCAGTGATGAAACTCTCACAGATCCAAAAAGCTGATTATCGCCTAGATGTTGCCAGATATTTAACACTAAATTACTCTCACCTCCAACAAACCTCAAAATTGATAACTACTCGACAAAAACTCTTGGGATATGCTGAGCTCAAACCTGCAGACTTTTTCAACTATTTTTATAAGGTCTTTTTCAGTCCCTACATCCAAGGAGAAGCATTTACTCTCTATCAACAGAATCCTGAATTAGCTCAAAATTATCTCATCGTCTGCGCCTCTCTCCTCTCCACACAAGACACCACCATCTGTGAATATGGAAAAGTAGGGCTTGCCTTAGCTACACAAAACAGCTTCGGATTAGAAGAAAGTTTATTAAGTTTAATCAAAACCTCTCCGCAAGGCTATCTCTACCACGCTTTAGGAGAGTACTACACAAAAGTCGGAAGATCCGATGAAGCAAAAGTGTATCTTTTGAAAGCAATCGGAATGACAGATTCAATAAACGAAACAGACCAGATCAAAACCCTTTTACAAAAAATACTATAACATGGATCTGCGAACAGAAACCTTCTCTAACCAACTCTATCACCAAGCTAAAACATTTTTTCTTCAGGAAGGGAGAAGTGATATTTTGCTAAGGAGTCCTCTCTCCATCTGCGGACGTTATCTCATCACTCAACAAATCAGAAAACGCTGATTTCCTTACTTTTTACCAAAGGAGGGAGTATTTCAATGTGGAGAATGGCGATTTTCTACTTCACATGCAGGAGAAAAGATCTTCCTTGCTCTCGCAAAGGAAAAAATTGCTGTAGATGTAGAAAAAATTGTAGAAAGGGATCAGCAACTAAAAAAATCCTCAACCTCACGAGAAAGTTTTTATTCCCAACGGTGTGGGAAAGAATGTGTAGTGAAATTTTTAAACCTCTCCTTGGACGCCACAGAAAAAATGCTTACAAAAAAACAGAATCAGCTGATACTTGTCACCTATCAAAATAAAGAATATCCTGTCCAAGTACGGAATAAGAGTGGCTATATCTACGCAGTACTTTCAGAATCAAAAAAATAGACTTGACATTAAATACAGATATCCATATAATCAAAGAAACTAATACAAAAAAAATATGCTAACACAAAAATTTGAAAGAAGCGACCTAAAAGGTTTAATCGAGAACGCCCAATCACTAAAAAGTTCTACCCCAAAAGAAGTGGTAAAACAATGGGGAAGAACATACTTCATTGGAGAAGAGCAAATAATTCCCGATCAAAGGGAGTTAATAGACCTCGTTAAAAAGGCGAAGAAAGGAGGTTCTATAGAAGACCTCTTAGGCTAAGGGAATCAGGAGAGTTCAGAATATTTCTGCTCTCCTTTTTTGTATCTATACTATTTCTATCTGCCTAAAATCCTCTGGCATAATCTTCTGTAATCTCTTTTAATCTTCTGTAATCTTATCTTACACCTCTACCCCAAATACCTCTTTCACCAATAATCCCACTCCGAAACTCACCAACGCCACTCCCAGACTGATTGCCACCATTTCGAGAAACCTTCTCTTGAATTGATGTCCTTGAGCCACACTGCTATAAAAATTAAAGAGAGCAATAATCAGGATTGCCATCGCTATGGTCACACCCAAAGCAAGGTAAATATTACTAAAGATAAAATAAGGGAAAATCAGAGCAACTACCGTGCAAATATAGGCAATTCAAGTATATAAAGAAGCTTTTAGGGGACGAATATTTGCATTATTTTCCATTTTAGTGGAAAGATATTCAGATCCAGCCATACTCATCGCGGCAGCAATCCCTGTGATCAAACCACTAAATGCCACCATTTTTGTATTTTGAAAACCAAAAGTTAAACCTGCTAAAACTCCCGTGAGTTCCACTAAAGCATCATTCAATCCCAATACAATCGAACCCAGATAATGCAGAATTTTTTCATCAATCATATTAATCAGATGAAATTCATGCTGTTCTTCCTCTCTTTGGATTTCTACCGCCTGAGGTAAAATTTTCCCAATATCCTGATATTTAAAAACTGCGGAATGTTCTCCTCCTTCCATAAGCTTTAGAGCAAAGGTTAATCAAAAAAGACGAGCAATCCATGAATAAAATCTGATCTTTTGTTTATCAGGATGAACATCCTTTCCGCTATAGGTTTTTCGAATTTGGTAATGCTCAAGTTCATCCTCAGCGATTTGCAGAAGAATCTTTTTATTAGCAGGATCTTTGGTCATTTTGGCAAGCTTTTTATAGACAATAGCTTCGGTAATTTCAGTCTTTTGAGTTTCTAGTAAAGATTTTTTTAGTTCAGGAGTAATTTCAGATTTCATGTAATCATAAAAAAGATAAAAAGCTGTCTTTTTATTTTCTGTTGCTGATCCCTCGAACACGTACAAGCTCTTCCACAAAGGTTTCTACTTGCTTTTGATCATGAGAGGAAAGTTCACGGACTCCACACGACATCAAATGATCCTGAAGAATCGAAGAATTTAAACTCTGCATCATCCCAATCACTGCATTTACCTGTTGGGAGATGTCAGCACAATAAGCACCATCTTCGATCATCTTTCCAATTTTATCCAGCAGACTTTTAGATTTTTTAATAGCAATAAGAGCCTTAGAGTGAGGAACCCTGCGAGCTGAAACATTCCCTTTGGGAGTTGGAGTACAACAATCTTTCATAGTACCATAAAGAAAAAATAAAAGAACTAACCAAAGTATAGCTAGTTCTCCTCTAATTTCAAGTAATTCGTTATTTTAGGAAAATTCATTAAACACTTGATACAGAATCAGCAGGAATCCAAAGAGCACCAATCCAGACACCAACAAATTGATCAAAATATTTTTTGCTCTTTTGAAACCATCTCCTCCTCCACCATCAGTAATAAAAGAATATCCAGCGTAAAAGACCATTAATACCGCAGCAGCCCCATACAGATATCCAAAGAATTTTGCAGCACTGATGATAAAATCTGCAGCTTGAGTCGCAAAACTTTCCACACTTGCCATATAGTAAACAAAATCTACTCCTTTCATAATAATCAATGCTCCTACTACATTAAGTACTCCTCTAACCAACTTTTTGGATTTATCAGCATCTGCAGCCATCACAACTCTAAATCAAGTAATCACTATCATCAAAATAGCCCAGAAAAAAGCAGCTCCTTTGAGGAAAGTAAGTAATTGAAAGAAAACAGAATCGGTATCATCAGTAGTTTTCTTTACTACATCTTCGAGTCCATTCATTGAATTCATGTTTAGTACGTCTCCAAAAAGTCGTCACGCTCCATAAATAAAGAGAGCTCCTAAAGCAATGTATCCTAAATTTCTGGTAGCATTTTGGAGATCTTCTGTCTTTCTCCCACTAATAATAAGTTGTGCTCCAGCCCAAACCAGATAAATTAAAATTAATCCAATCGCCAAACTTTTCATTGCAGATCAGAGAATATTACTATTCATCGTATCAGGGTATAAGAGAGCCTGAATATTTTCTTTCAAAGGCTTATTTGCCTTAATCTTATCGGTCTGTACCGTTTCATTTTTTAAAGAACCCAAGAAATCATCAATAACAGGTGGCGAAGCAAAACTAAAAGAAGAAAAATGCAGAACAACCGATCAGAACAATAAAAGAAAAGAGGTTTTTAGAAGAGTTTTCATCGTCATGAAAGAATAAAAAATAAATTAATTAAAGATAAAATTGATCACCGCCACCACAATGTCAATCAAATAATAAAATCCTGTAAGAATAATCACTCCAATAGCAATATAGATGAAATTATCCTTCACTTTACCAAGTTCTCCTTTACCATGAATAATATTTGTAGTCATCATAAACCCATTATAAATCAAGAAGATTGTCGCTAGAGCCAGTCAAATAAAAACAATTCGTTGGAGGTAAGGATTGATATTATTTTTAAGATATTCCAAGGTATTAGTAAACCTGTAATCAGGATTTCCACTATATCCTCCTCCTTGAGAACTGACACCATCTAATTTGGTTTCTTGAATACTATGCTCTTCATTTGCTACACCTACCACTTTATCTAACAATTGTATAGGGTCATTTGTAGCCACATTCCAATCAAGACTTTGAGCAAAAAGAGGTGATGAACCACAAGTAAAGCAGAAGGCAAGGATTAATACTATTTTTTTCATCTTGAAAAGGGAGGATAAAACTTTATCCTATTATATTCATTTTTATTTATAATGCAAAAAATATGACACAAATAGAAAATGTGATTATCATTTGATGAGGACCGGCTGGACACACCGCAGCCATTTACACCGCGAGAGCTCTGCTCAATCCCTTAATGTTCGAAGGATTTATGGCAGGAGGAATGCCTCCCGGAGGACAATTAACCACCACTACCGAAGTAGAAAACTTCCCAGGATTCCCCGAAGCAGTTTCTGGACTGGAACTGATGCAAAAAATGAAAGACCAAAGCCTGAAATACGGCACGAGAATTGAAACCAAAACCATTGATAAAGTCGATTTTTCTTCCCGCCCTTTCAAAGTGTATGCAGGAGCAGAAGAATTTTCAGCGAAAAGCATTATCATCACCACAGGAGCAAGTGCCAAAAGACTTCGCCTTCCCTGAGAAAACAAATTTCGACAAAGAGGAGTTTCTGCCTGTGCGACCTGCGATGGCGGATTACCCTTATTCAGAAATCAGCGTTTAGTCGTTGTCTGAGGAGGAGATGTAGCGATAGAAGAAGCTCTTTTTCTCAGCAATTTTGGAAGTGAAGTGGTGATGCTCGTGCGTAGAGATGAATTTAGAGCTTCTAAGGCAATGCAAGAAAAAGTGAAAAAAAATGAAAAAATTCAGATTTTTTGGAATACGGAAGCTTTGGAATGTCTGGGAGAGGATACTTTGAGTTCACTCAGAATCGTGAATAACCAAACCAAAGAAGAAAGCATTTTGGAATGTAAATGATTATTTTACGCTATCGGTCATCACCCAAATACGGAAATTTTCCAGGGACAGATTACCTTAGACGAGGACGGCTACATCATCACAGAAAAAGGGACAGGAAAAACGAATATTCCAGGAGTCTTCGCTGCAGGAGATGTACAGGATAAAGCATATAGACAAGCCATTACTTCCGCAGGAAGTGGATGTATCGCTGCATTGGAGGCGGAGAGATTTTTGCAGGAGTAAAAGATGTTAGTCAGATTTGTTATATAATTTATTTTTTGAAAGAAGAGCTTTTTAGGAAGCTAGTGGATTTTAGTAGTCAAAAATCTCTTGAAATTTGTAAAAATTTCTTATATTTTAATTAGATTTATTTTTTAATACTATAAAAATGGATGAACAACTTGCATTCTTTGAAGAAAGACAGATTAGGAGAATTTGGGACGGTGAGAAAGAAAAATGGTACTTTTCGGTAATTGATATTGTGGGTATTTTGATAGAACAAGAGGACATTCAAAGTATTAGAAATTACTGGAATGTTTTAAAACATAGACTAAAAGCTGAATGATCGCAAACGCTTACAAATTGTAAGTGGTTGAAAATGATGGCTTCTGATGGGAAAATGAGATTGACTGATGTTGCTGATGTCGAAACCATTTTTCGTTTGGTGCAGTCAATTCCCAGTAAAAAAGCTGAACCTATCAAATTACGGCTGGCGAAAATTGGACACGAAAGACTCCAAGAAATCGTAGACCCCGCTCAATCTGTGGATAGAGCCAGAGCTAATTGGCAGAGAGCAGGCAGAAGCGAAAAGCGAATTCAACAGCGTATGATGGGACAAGAAACCAGAAACAAATTGACGGATTATTGGAAAGAGCACGACATCAAAGAGGGAGAGGAATTTGCTATTCTGACCAATATCATTCACGAGGAATGGACGGGTTTATCAGTAAAAGAACACAAACAGTTGAAAAATCTGAAATCTCAGAATTTGAGAGACCATATGAGCGAAGCAGAGCTGGTTTTTACTGCTTTGGCAGAGCTTTCCACGAGAAATATTGCAGAGCAGACAAAATCTACATGACTAGAAGAAAACAAACTACCAGCAAAAGAAGGAGGAAAAATTGCGAAAGATGCCAGAAGTGCTTTGGAGGCAAAAACTGGGGAAAGTGTAATTACAGGAGAGAATTTCTTGTCATCCAATAAAAATGGATTAAAATAACACTTTAATTTTACTCAGAATAAATTTTTCTCCTTGATTTTTAGTATAGTAAAGGTATATTGCAAGTGCCAAATTTACCAATATTTTTTCATTGCTGTCCAAATAAAAATCAGATTATAGGAATTAAAAAAGTGCTTGTTGGATTGGTCCATACCTAGCATATTGTGAGATTGTTGTTAGGTTTTGGGGCGTTAGCCCCAAAAGAT
>JAISKI010000003.1 GCA_031261265.1 Candidatus Peribacteria bacterium | reverse complement strand
ATGCTATTAAATTACTCAATAAGATACCAGATACTTCAAAAGTAGCATGTGCTCAATTCCAAGATGTCTCTGAAGTGCCTGCCGAACTGCAACCGTATATTATTCAATCTTGTGAACTTGGTCTAATGGGAATGCACGGTGATGGAATCCAAGTTCAAGATAACTTCTTCCCTAAAAGTTTTATTTCGAGGGCTGAAGTAGGTACCATCCTCTCCAGACTTCTCCGAGGGACTACGTATGCTACCCAAGAAGGGGATGAAACCTACTACAGCAGACATTTACAAGCACTGAAAAAAGCAGGGATTATGAACTTTATCTCTAATCCTGATATGCTAGAGCTGAGAGGAAACATCCTCTTGATGCTCTGGAAAAGTGTGACGAAATAATGTTTAAAAAGAGAAGCCGTTAAGGCTTCTCTTTTTCAGTCCCACGAAGTGGACTACTTCCCCTTTTTAGAAGGGTAGAAGATAAATAATAATTCTTTGATAAGTGGTACATTGATCAGCAGAGTCAAGATCACTCCAACTACTAACATTGATCCAAATCCTTTGAACATATTAATTCCCATCATAAAGAGGAGTAATCCAATCAATCCTGTGGAAAGTTGGGCATCTTTGATAGCAGCTCGGCTTCTTTCGTACGCTATTTTGATAGCGGAATCATCGTTTTTACCATCAGCTTTTTCTTCTTTCATTCTCTCAAAGATTAGCACATTGGTATCCACCGCCATTCCTATAGAGAGGATCACCGCAGCAATTCCACTCAGAGAGAGTGCATAGTCGATCACTTTCACAATAGCAAGCAATACGAGAGCAAAAATAGAGAGAGAAAGCAGACTAATTAATCCTTTTTTAAAGCCATAGATGATCGTCATATAGACGTAGATTAGTAATAATCCTACCGCCATTGCAATAACAGCTCCCATAAAGGCGGACTCTCCTAGAGAAGGACTCACTTTTTCTTCTTGCATCAGGATGAGTGGAGCAGGTAATGCTCCATCATTGAGCGAAGTAGTAAGTTCTTTTGCTGATTCTGGAGTGAACTGTCCATCGATCTGAGCAGAACCATCACAGATTTTACTTTGAATGGTTGGTGCGGTAATGATTTGTCCTCCAATGAAGATAGCCATTTGTTTTCCGATATTATGCTCAGTAATATTACAGAAGATTTCTTTTCCTATTTCATCGAAATGCAGGACTACAACGGTTTGTCAGATTTGTGATTTATCTGGACTCGCATATTTGAAGTTTGCTCCATTTAAGATTTTACCATCACTGGTCTGAGCAGATACCCAAGAAAGCTGGTTTTGCACGAACACTTCTTGGATCGTATACACCGTCATGGATTTCAAAGCTTCTGCAAAGCTGGCTTGATCTACGTTTTCGATCGTGAAGAAAGAAAATCTTTTGTCTGTAGGTGCCTTTCTATCCGTGATATTGAGAATATAAGTAAATCCTTCCTCAGTGACATATGATTGGATAGCTTCTTGATTTTTATTGTCGAATGCTGGGATTGCTTGTTTCAATTCAAGGAGTCCCACTGGTCCATTTGCGATTTCGGTAGCATCCTCAAAGTCTGCCTCTGGATTTTTTGCTAAATCAGCTTTTATTTCTCCTACTCTTTGATTGAAAGTTGCTTCTTGTTCAGCTATTTGGTCGTCAGTAAGTCCGAGCGTTGAATTTGGCATCATTGCAAGGATTCTCACTTGGTAAGCTTCTTGATTGGTGTAGATTTCTCCATTATTGTATTTCAAAGTACCATTAGTGATTTTGTAGGTTCCAGAGGCGATACCCTCATCCGTAGGCTGAATAGTCAATGTTTCACTATAAGGCAAGCTCAACTGGGTAGCCACTTCCACTAAATCTTGGATTCCTGCAGTACTCCTTTCTCCTGTATTTTTATCCAAGATACGGAAGAAGGTGTATCCTTTGAGTTCTTCTACCGCAGGCTCTCCATTTGCGTCATAAGACTGAGCATTTCCATAGGTTCCTTCTAAGATTTTGCTTAATTCTCCTGTTTGCAAGGTATTTAATATCTGAATATTCTCCTGATAGATGGCTGGCAATTGAGGCAGAGTGACCTCTGCATAGGTACTATAGAAAACGTTTTCTGATGCTCTATTATCAGCAAGTTCTTCCATCTTTTCAGGATTCACGAGCAGGTCTTGGTAAAGTTTTTCTGCTACAGCTAGTCTCCCTGCATCATCGGTTGCTTCGTTTGGCAGTTTAAATTCGAGTTCGACGGTCTTTCCAATGATCTCTTTCGCCTGATCCAAATCAGCTACTCCTCAGATTTCTACTACGATTTGCGTTTCATTATCCAGTTGCTGAGTATAAGATTTGTAATCACTTACTCCCAGCTTGGAAATACGACCATCAATATTTTTCAGGATAATATTTTGCACAGTCTGCTTTACATCCGCGAGTTCCTGAGGGTTTTTGTAGGTTTCTTCATACTTATCGTATGCCACTCTATAGGTAAGTTTTGTCCCTCCAGAAATATCGAGCCCTTTTCTGAAAGTGTTCACTCCTTGAGTGGTAAGCGAAAGCTGTCTGCTCAATGATTCGCTATTAAAGGTTCGTCCTACGAAAAATACGACGATGATCGAGATGAGAATTACTACTCCAAAGGTAATTCTTCTGTTGTTCCAAAAGTTCATAGTCAGCAAAAAAGAATAAAAATACAATGCTGAATATATAAGGTTTTCCTATCAGATTTCAAGAGATGAAATGAAAAAAATCTGACCACTTGGACCAGACTTTTCTCTTTTTTGGAAGGAGAAGGAAATTATTTTTTGATAATAGCTTCAATAGCTGCAAAATGACCTTTATCTTCTTCATTCACGATAACGTAGAGTTCGTCACCTGGAGTTCCTTTGAAAAACGTCACTGCTGCTTGGTTGAGGAAGTATACTTTTCCGTCTTCGGTATTTGCTGTAAATTTGCTGTCATCGGTTCTGGAAAGCACTGCTTTGAGATGTTTTCTATCTGCAGGTTTAATCAATTTATATACAAACTTTCCATCGGGCATCACTTTGAGTTTGAGAACGTCTCCAGGAATCAGTTTCGTTTTGGAGGAATAGTTCATTGGTACTGGGTATTTTTTCTGATCACCTCCGATCATAAAATATCCATCAAAGACTCCTTCAATGACTTCTACACCTTCTTCAGAATACGTAGAGAGTGCTTGATTATTGATAGCATCCTGAGTTTCCGTGTTTACCTCTAAAGATTGAGGATTTGCGGGGTCAAAATTAACCAATTGATCTAAAATCACTTTCATCTTTTTTAGGTCTACTTCTACTGTAGAAATTTCATTTCTAAGGAAGTTGATCATTTGCTGATGTTTTTTCAGCAGGTCTGCATCTACTGCAGGTGCACTCTTTTTGAGTGTAGGTTTTGTAGCTTTTGCTTTTTCTTCAGTCATTTTTGTTTTTGTAAGAAATAAAATAATTACCCTCTTAGTATAGCTTTTTTTTTTGAGATTGCAAATTTTCTCTAGCTTTTTTTATTTTTAGGGTGAGAGAAGGAAACTCGACTGGATTTCTTTGAGTGATTTACTATACTGAGAACACTTGTCCCAGTCGTTCAATGGATAGGACACAGTCCTGCGAAGACTGTAATCCCAGTTCGACTCTGGGCTGGGGCAAGATTATCACTTATACATCAATTATCATTCAATATAATGCTCTTATATGTTGAAAGCAAGGCTCTCCACTACCCTCTCACGCAACAGATTTTGCAACAGTTTTCTGGTAGTGAAATCATTGAAATTCAGCATTATAAAAATCTGTTTGATAAGACGATTAGCTACCCGACTGAGCCTTGCTTGATTTTTGCGAAACAAGAGCATATTGCGATTTTGGAGACTCCTGATCAATATGGATTTCCTGGGAAGTCGTATTTTTTCAAGCCGAGCCTAAATTGTCTGTTTGATTGTACGTATTGCTATCTGAAAGGGAGCTTCAAAAACCGTTTTCCCGTGATCTTTGTGAATTATGAAGATTTTAAGATTGCTCTCGATCAAAAAATTCAGGAAGTCAGAGCAGAAGGATATCAGGGGCAAATCACCTTTTATGCAAGCAATTATGCGGATCTACTGGCTATTGAGCATCGAACCCATTTTCATGAAACGTTTATCCCGTTTTTTGAGCAGTATGAAAACGTCTTATTGGAAACGAGGACAAAATCTGCGGGAGTGGCGTTGGTAAATCCCTCTTTTGACTTTACACCACGCAACACAGAAATCGCTTTTTCTCTCAGTCCTGAACCTATTGCTCAGCTTTATGAGCCTGGAACCGCTTCTCTTTCAAGTAAACTTTCTGCGATCAATCAATTCCTAGATCTCGGATATCGTGTAGGACTCAGATTTTTACCTCTTTTGCCTGTACCTGAGTATGAAAAAATCTATACTTCCCTGCTGACGGAATTGAAAAAGCAGATCGATATTTCACGTATTTCCTCGATTTTTATCGCTCCCCTCCTTTATAATCAGGGGGATTTCGCTGTGATGAAAAAGAAAAATCCTGAGTTTCCCTTTCGAGATCAGCTCCATGTAAATGAAAGGTGACTCATGAAAATGGGAGACGAACAATATCAAGCATTTTTTCAGATTTTTCAAGAAGCTTTCCCTGAACAGGAGATTTTATGGAATTATAGGTAAGAGTAGTTTTTAACTCTACAAAATTAAAATCCGCCACAGAATAACGGACGGATTTTACATAACGTTAGTCATTTTTAAGGTACTTCTTCCCGTGACACACAGGACAGGGTTCGTAGTTTGGTTCCGTATCTGGAATTTCTTCATAGATACTATTATGACCGATGCGATACTTTTCCACTCGCCTAACGCAAGGTCTATACCCCAAGAAGATTCTTCCATTACCTTTACAATGCGGGCATGCGTACTTTTCCATAAAAGACTCTTCATAGCGAATACACTCCCCCTTCTTTTCCCATTCAGTACCATCCACAGCAACATACACTTGGATAGTTTTGTTTTTTGTTTCCATTTTTTTATTTTTTAGTTATTGTATTTTTTATAATTACAATACTTGATATAATTATATATATCAAAGTCAAGACGAAATTAAAAAACATGAGCAAAAAAGTATCTGATACTACCCCTTCCAGTAAAATATCTCTTCAAAATTTTGCATAAAAATAATTTTTGGATATACTTAAAGAGAAGTTTAGCAACTAACCAAAATAAAACTTACCAAATGCAAACCACTACTACCAACCTTGTCTATGATACCAATTACACCACCGTAATCGCCAACGGGGGTTTTGTAAATTTTACCCCTGATCCGACGAAACAATCAGCGAAAAAAATCTGATTTCGAGATTCCCTTTTCGGTACTGCTCCGAAGAAAGAGGAAGTAAAGATAAATTCCGTTGAAACACAAGTTGCGGACTCCCCTGCCAAGGGGGGAGGGAGCGAAGCGACAGGGGGGTCTGCTAACACCAAACCACCTAAGAAAAAATCCCGATTTGATGACATGCTTGATACCCTTTTTGGGAGCAATACTAAAAAATCCAAAGAGATTGATGCGAAAAAAGCTCAAGAATTGGAAGAACAGAAAAAGACTGAACAAGCAAATAAAAATCTGACGCTTAGAGACCAAGTGAGAAAAATTTTGGAAACTCCAGATGATCAATACTCTGACAAACTTCTCACTTCTGAAATGAGAAAATATATCACTGATGTAGAAGATGAATATTCCAAAAATATTTCAGATTTCAAATCTCATATTGCACCATCGTATCGAGAGGCAAAAATCACTGATATTAATATCTCTGGATTGCTCGGTAAGAGTTATTACACTCAATCCTATCCGACCTACATTGACGCACTCCGAACGAGGGATATTCTGAGTATTCACGCAAAGCGAGATATGGCGTTTTACATTTATCCCGAAGACGATAGTGCCATTCAAGGAATGTTGAAGCGTAAAGCCACTCAGCTCAAAGCGGAACTCAGTGAGGCAATGCAAAAGGGAATTACGATTGATAAAGATGTGGAACAGCAATATAGAGATGTGGAAATGATTAGAGAAAAGCTGAGCACGAGAGAAGAGAGGTACTTTGAATTTTCCAGCTATTTTAACATTTATGATACCACCGAAGACAAGCTCAAAGAAGAGGGAAAGAAATTTGAGCAAAAAATCTGAGGATTTGGAATTAGAGTAAAAAATGCTATTCATAGAATGGATGAAGGACTGGTTTCTTCTCTTCCGCTTTGTCTGGATGAGCTTGGAATTACCAGAAGTTCCGTCACGACTTCGCTCGCAGGAAGTTTTCCGTTTATTTCAAATGATTTGGTACAGAATACCGGAATTTTCTATGGACTAAATTTGCATACAGGTTGATTAGTTATCTTCGATAGATTCAACTCGAAATTGCCAAATATGAATAGTGTAATCCTCGCCACCTCTGGTGCCGGGAAATCCTTTACCGTGAAACTGGAAATTTTGAGATACCTCTTGAATGGAATTGATACCATCGTTATTGACCCAGAAAACGAATACAAACAGCTTTGTGATGCGGTTGGCGGAACTTATGTAAATATTGCAACCAATTCTCAGCAATACATCAATCCGTTCGATATTCCTCCGAAAATTGAAGATGTGGAATATGGAAAAGGAGATTTATTGAGAAGTCAGATTATGAATCTGGTGGGACTGGTGCAAATCCTGATTGGACAGTTGTCAGCTGAGGAAGAAGCCTTACTCGATAAGGCGTTGCAAAGCACGTATGCCCTCAGAGGGTTCAGCTTTGATGAAGATGATTACAGTGGAAAACAGCCTCCGATTATGGAAGATTTGATGAATGTGCTGAATGGTATGGACGGAGGAGAAAAAATCTGACTGAAACTGAGTAAATATGTAAACGGAACCTTTGGAAAGTTGTTTAATAATTATACGAATATCGACATTAACAACCGTATTACGGTATTCAGTATTCGTGATTTGGAAGACGCGTTGAAAACGCCAGCGATGTTTAATGTTTTGAACTATATCCGAACAAAAGTTCGTAGTGTGAAAAAACAAAGACTCCTCGTCTGCGATGAAGCCCGAATTATGCTCCAAAACGAGATTTCCGCCAACTTTCTTTTCTGATTGACTAAAAGAGCTAGAAAATACTGATTGTGAATTACGACCATTTCTCAGGATATTGAGGACTTCATCAGAAGCCAATATGGAAAACCTATCGTGTCCAATTCCTCCCTCCAAATCCTTTTGAAACAGTCCACGACTTCTATCAAGTCGCTCAATACGCTTCTCGGACTCTCCGAAGCGGAACAGCAAAGATTGATTTCTGGTGGTATCGGAGAAGGATTGATTTTTGCAGGAAATCAGCATATCGCAGTGAAGATTTTGGCTTCTCCTACGGAAAAGGAATTTATCACGACTGATGTAAAAAAGACGTCGTAGTTTTATATATTCAATTGTATAGTAATGGGGATAATCACACTGAACACAAACGATGTGGGAAATGATCAAAGATCCAGAATTACAGATGAAAAATCAGCACATATTTTGCAATTATTAAAAAGAAAGTGAATTGATGAAGATGAATATGATCCCCAAGAATTACAAGACAGCGTTTATGATGAAGAATATGATATAGAAACACCTCTTAAGTCATTACAAAGCACAAAAGATTTTTTTAAGAAGCATCAAAGTGAAGTTGAAGATATTTACAGTCGATATGCAACAGCTATACAAAGAAGAGATAGGTCGCCACTTCCAAAAGAAAATTTTATGTATCATTTTTTTGAAGGAGGAAGTTATGACTCAGTATATATATATGGGAATTTTTCTGATGGCTTTGCTTTGTGATTTTTCAAACACGGAATTTTTATCCCTACCCATTTTGCACCTAAAACAATGAGAGGTGGATACGAGTTAATGAAAACATTAGGGGAAAGTAAGGATATACCAACTGTTATGACAATTACTGATGATATTGCTAAAACTCTGGAAAAACTTCCTACACGACATATTGAAGATATATGAGTTGAACAATATTTTTGATGAGAACTGGTAAAAAAACAAGTTGCTTATAACTCTAATCCAAATGTTTTAGATCTACTTCCTGATTTGGTGGACGAATATTTGCAAGAACAAGAGAATAGAGATAACTATTATGACGAAGACGATGAAGGTTATGATGAAGGTTATGATGAAGATTAGTTTTAATCACTTACCTTTTACCTCACCAATGGAGAATCTCCAACATATCCCAAAACTTCCCAAAATTCCCTTGCTCAACCAAATTATTTGATTAGGTGTGTTTTTGTTTATAGGATTTTTCTTCAGATTTTATTGTTTTTTTTCCTAAAATCAGTATAATATAACTGTCAATTTACCTTTTATCTCTCTTGGATCTCCATGAATGACTTTAATAGAACTCCCCTGCCTGAGCAAGAAGCTACTCCAATCCACCAGCAAGTGGAAAGTTCGATAACCGCTACTCAAGAGGGAGTTCACACTGCTTTAGAACACCAAGATAAAGAAAATCGCAACTCATTTATGAAAAGACTCGAAGGAAAAATATCTGAAGAAGAAATGATGAGCATTGATTTTGCTTACGATATAGCCAAAAGTGCCCATGCCCATAAAGGAGCCACCAGAGATGATAAAATCACTCGTTATTTTGAGCATCCTCGCCAAGGATGTTTGGTCCTAATGGATGAACTTGGATGTTATGATCCAAAGCTGATTATTTCTTTTCTTTTTCATGATGTAGGTGAAGATACGCCCTTATTGGGAAATATTCTGGAAGATTATGATGCATGGATTAAAAAGGCTACCTTTAGGCTCAACCTCCTTCGTAGCGACATTGCTCCTATTGTCATCGCCCTGACTAAGCCAGCTATTGATCACAAAAATTTCTTTTCTAGGGAAGAAGTGTATCAACAGTATTTTTCTCATTTGGAAACGAATGAAGATGCCCTTTTACTTAAGATGGTTGATAGATTAATTAATTTAAGGGATATGAAAAATTGTAGTCCAGAAAAAATTAAAAAGCAGATCAAAGAAACCAAAGAAGAATATTTTCCGATGTTCCGTTCGTTTATAGAGCATACCACTAATAACGACTATAGCATTATGGGGAAAAAGCTCTTGGAGAAGCTTTCCGAGAGGGTAGAAGCATTATCTCAGAGTTTGTAAACCGCTACTTAAGCCACCAATAACGCCAAGAAAAGGGTATCTATGAGAGAAACTCCTTTTTTTTTTGCAAAAAAAGCATTTTTCTGTATACTTAAGGAGAGTAATTTATATTACCTATCGCTTAATGGATCCCCTACAGCAAACCGCACCACAAACTCCCATTTCCAGCAACGCTACACTGTCCGCACTCACAGGGATTTTGTTTTTTGGTCCCTTTGTGCAACGCTCTATGTTATCCCCTGAGAAGGGGGTCGCCGAAGGCGGGGGGGGGTCAGAAGCAAATTTCATTCAAGGCTATTGCAAAGTGGGGAAACTTAATATTGTGCTTTTCCTTATTACTCTCAGCGTCTATCTCATCAATTATTTTCTCCAAACAGCATTTCTCCAACGAATCAGTAGCCTCACGTCCTTAGCGATCTGTATTATTTCTACCTTTTGTATTGTTGCTTGTTTGAATGAAATCGCTCTCCAGGAAATCATGCCAGGTGTTTGACCCTATCCCTCAATGAAAGACATCGCACTGCGACCCTATACCATCACAAAAAATCTTTTACATTCTCTCCTAGAAAAATGAAAAAAATCAGATCCTTACTTGCCTTAGGAATACTTATTTTCTCTGCGGTCAGCATTTTTTCTCCTCTAGCCCTTGCACAAGGGAGATTTGATAATGAACTCTGACAAGGTACAAAAAGTATCTCTTCTCATGTGACTCCTGATATCGTATCCGAAAAGGGACCTGGCGGAGCAATCACCTTGGTTAGGAATGTTTTGCAGTATCTCGTACCAATTTTTATCGCACTAGGAGTTGCTATCGCACTTTTCGGTGGATATAAAATGATGTCTTCCACTAAGGAAGATGCTCTAAAAGAAGGGGGACAATTGGTAATGTATGGAGTAATCGGTATTGTCATCATGTCTTCAGCACGGTTTATCACTAATACCCTTGTCTATGACGTTATCAATATTGATGGGATTGGGGACGTTTCTCCAGGATTGGACGGGGTTGCGATGGCTGAAAGACTTTATACAGGAATTTTCCTTCCTTTCTTGAAGCTTGCGATTTATTTGGCAATGGGAGTCCTTTTCTTTATCCTCGCAGGTCGTGTTTTCTCATTTTTGACTTCACAAGATGAAGGAGTCAGAAAAAAAGCTGTAGGGATGATTTCGCGAACTGTGATCTGAATTTTAATCATTATGGTCGCTAAACAGCTAGTGGAGGCAGTATATGGGAATAAGGATCGTGTAATTAATGAAAATGCAACTAGTTTGGGGGATGTGGGAACAGGGATTTTTGAGACCCAAAATATTCCCATCGTATATGATGTAATCAACTGGGTGATGACCTTGACCGCATTCGTGGTGTTGGTGTTGATCATTTTTCAGACCTTTCAAATGCTGATGAAGCCAGACGATGCAGAAATGCCAAAAAAGATCAGAAAAACGCTGATCTATGTGATTGCTGGGGTACTGGTAATCGGAGCAGGATATATTATTTCTAATGTCCTCTTGATCAATTAAGAGTGTCGTATATTTAGTTTGTTTTGATTTGCATTTTTCGGGAAATTTCGTATAGATGGAAACATCTAGTCTCCCGAATGGGACTTTTTAATTTCCTTATTTTCCTAATGAACACCGCAGAACAAGAACAGATTTTTACTCTCTTGCAGAATATCGAAGACAATAAAAAAGTTATTCCAACCTTTAGCGATCTGGCTCAACATCCTATTTTTTGAGAAAGTTTTGCTAGTATGAAGGCTAAAGAAATACTGGAAGTGCAAGAGGTAATCCAGACTTATATTGAAAATAGGATTTCTACGCTCAATAAGACCAAAGGCGGACAGCTTTTTGTAAGATTTTTCGAAGCTCAGAACGCGTTATTTTGGAAATTCAGGGAATTGAATGAAAGTGAGGAAACCGCTGGGACAGCAGAATTTCAAAATGTAGGGAAACAGGTTGAGCAGGAACTTTTCAAGTTGGAAGGGATTTTGACGGAGAAAATGCTCAAACAAGAAAAAGGACTCGATCAAGTAGTCGGATCCTTTTATAATATTGTGTATCTTTTCTTCCCAAGATATAATAGCTTGGATTAGTAGGAGCTTACCTACTCTACGAAATGCAAAATTACCCCTGCAAATTTTTGTACATTCGTAATTTTTTTAGTTTCTCCGCTCTCTAAGGTAATCTCTCAAAAATCGCCCATTTGCCCACCCATTTCAGGGTAGAAAGGGGTTTTGTCGAAAATGAGAACGGTTTGACCAGTATCTAGCACTATCTCTTTGAGTAGCTTTGGATCATTGGAAGATAAAGCTGAATAGCCAATAAATTCCGTTTGAGGAATCCCCTCCAGATATTTTGATCGGTCGGTTCCTTTTTTGAACATGTCTTTGGTGGATTGACGAGACTTTTCTTTAGCTTCCTCCATCGCGGATTGGAAGCCTGCTTCATCAACTTCGATATTTCTTTTATGGGCTTCCTCTTTTGTTATTTCAATTGGGAATCCATAAGTATCATAAAGCTTAAAAACCTCTTCTCACGGAATAATTCTAGGTAAATTACCAATTCATATATTCTGCATGAGTTTATTTAATATTCACATTCAATTACTCAATGTCTTATCAAATAACAATATTTCATCAATTATCACTCTGATTATTTCTCCTTTATTAAAATTTCTGTTTAAGCTTTTTTCAAATGAATCTAAAAGTGTAATCAAAAATGTTTGTATTTTAGGGTAAAGTTGACCCGAAACACCAGGTCATAGAGTAATAACTTGATGATACATTCTACGAATAATCATTCTCAAAACATATCCAGCTCAGATATTTGAAGGGATCAGTCCGTCATTAACTAACATAAATGCGGTTCTAGAATGGTCTGCAATAATTCTGGAAGACCTTTTATAATTTTCTTCATCTGTTTCGTGTCCATCAGCCCAACGATCACTGGTATTTTCTTTAATAATTTGCAAGGCTTCCAAAAACAAATCCGTATCATAGACAGACTCTTTTCCTTGCAAAACTTTACACATTCTCTCGAATCCCATTCCTGTATCTACATTCTGCTTGCTAAGTTTGGTAAGAGTTCATGCTTCATCTCTATAATATTCCATAAAGACGTTATTTCGGATTTCTAGTCGATTATCTTCATCGTCTTTTACATTACTCCCCTCAGGAGGAAAATCTGACTCCCCTACTCGGTAAAAAATCTCTGTATCTGGTCCGCAAGGACCGACAGGACCAGGACTTCGCCGATTATGTCTGGCGGGAAGGTAGGAAATTCTGGAGGGATCAATACCTGCTTCGGTTCGATAGTTTGCAGTTTCTTCATCCCTAGGTGCAGAATCATCGCCTTCAAAGACCGTCACAGCAATTTTGCGAGGATCTATCTCTAGGTAAGTGGTAAGAAATTCTCGGGACCGCGTCACAGCTTCTTTTTTGAAGTAATCTCCCAAAGATCGGTTTCCCATCATCTCGAAAAAGGTAAGGTGAGAAGCATCTCAAACTTCGGAGATATCCACCGTGCGGACACATTTTTGGATATCAAAGAGTCTTTTCCCGTTGGGGTGCTCTTTTCCCATGAGATAAGGGATCAAGGGTTGCATTCCCGCCACGTTGAAGAGGGCGGTAGAAGATTTTTCAGCAATGAGAGAAACTTCCTGCAGTTCTACATGATTTTTGGAGGTTCGGAATTCACTTCGGATTTGGCGAAGCTGGGTAGAGGTCAGATTTTTCATTATTTTTAGAGAGAAAGGAAAAAGATAAATCTGGTTTGTATATAGTGTTTTTCTGGAGAAAATCAACTTTATCTCTTGCAAAAAAGGATATTTTTTATATCTTCACTATATCCTTTAGTTTTTTCCGCACACGATATGGAAGACCTCAAGGCCTTTGAAAACTTTTTTGCCTACGATCCTCTCTTTCAGGAAGAGCCTACCGCTCTTTTGGAGGATATTTTGTCTAAAGCAAAAAAATATCTCAAGCCGGAAGAACTGGAAGACATTAAAAAGACCTATATTTTTACTAGAGATGCCCATAAAGGAGTCCTCAGAAAATCTGGTGAACCGTATATTATTCACCCGCTCAGAGCAACCCAATTTTTGATGGAAATCAAGCCCGATGCAGTATCTATTCAGTCTTGTATTCTGCATGATGTAATCGAAGATACGGACTACACTTACACCGATATTGAATCCCTCTTTGGAAAAGAGATCGCCGATATTTGTGAGGGGCTCGTGAAAGTGTCTAAAGTAAGGTACAAAGGAGAAGATAGGGATCTGGAAACCATTAAGAAAACCTTTCTCGCGATGGCAAAAGATTTGAGAGTAATCTTCATCAAACTCGCTGACCGTATTCATAATATTCAGACTTTACAGTACCATCCCGAGGAATCTAAAAGGAGAAAAATTGCTGAAGAAACTTTGAAAGTATATGCCCCTGTGGCCAAGAGGCTTGGACTCTATACCTATCAGCTGTATTTGGAAAACGGTGCTTTTAAAGTCCTCTATCCAGAGCGTTTTTCTGAAATTATGGACTATATTACTAAGTACTTCTGAGGTGGTGAGAAATTTATTGATAAAGGAATAAAAAGTCTGACTTCTATTTTGAAAAGAGAGGGGATCTCTGGGTTTATCGTACAAGGGAGGATCAAGTCTCCTTTCAGGATTTTTGAGAAAATGGAGAAAAAATATCATACAGATGATGTTTCTATGATTATGGATTTGCTAGCTTTTAGGGTGGTGACCGATACGGTGACGGACTGTTATATGATTTTAGGAATCATTCATAAATACTACACTCCCCTGATCAAAAAAATTAAGGATTATATCGCAGTACCAAAATTCAATGGATATAAAAGTATTCATACCACGATCCTCGGAATGTTTCGTTTTCCTATAGAAATACAGATCAGAACCTGAGCGATGAATGAGATTGCCGAGCATGGAGTAGCAGCCCATTATGCTTATGCTGAACATAACCAGTCAGTCGAAGCTCCTTCTACCCAAAATGATTGGATCAAGAGGCTCCAAACCATTGTCTCTGAATATACGGGTTCTTCGAATAAAGAGAAATTTAAAGATGCTCTGAATATTGAGATTCTGGACAAATCCATTTTCGTCTATACTCCGAAAGGAGATATCAAAGAACTTTCCTCTGGTTCTTCGGTGCTAGATTTTGCATTTAGTATTCACTCAGAGATTGGACTGAAATTTAAAAATGCGATCGTAAATGGGCAGATCAAGCCCCTATCCTATATTTTGAAAACAGGAGATATTGTGAATATCAATACCTTTAAAAATCGTTATTCTGCGGTGAAGCATTGGATTGACTATATTCATACTCCCTCAGCTCGTGCACAATTGGTGAAATATATTAGAATGCAGGAACGAGAAACTCGTTTGGATGAAGCGATCGAGGGACTCAATGCCTATCTCAAAAACCTGGGACTCCCTCTCTTTCGCTCCGATAAGGATCTGATTCAAAAATTGGGAGAGCCTTTGGAGGTAGAAAAAAGGATTTTGCTCGTGCTGGACAGACAGGAAACGTATGGGAACATCGTCCGTTCCGCTTATCCTGAATTAACAAAAAACATTCAAGAAAAAGCAGTATTGAACGATACTTCTGGACCACAGCCCGACCTTAGGCAGAGTATTCAAGCTTCTCCTAGTGAGGTACCGATGGAAGTGATCGTGGATAATGATAAATTCCTTCACTGTATCTTCTGTCCTGAATGCAAGCCTCATCCTGGAGATAAAATCATTGCAAAATCTGGGAAAGAAGGAATCAAAATCCATACTATGCAATGTAAAGCTTTGAAAACGCTCTCATATGCCTCTTTGCTGGAAGCACACTGGAAATCTGACCCTTTAAGTACGACCTATACCATCCATACTCAGTTGCAATTTTCCAAAGATAAAATGACGATCGTGGATATTATCGCACTGTTTTCTGCTTTTTCTATTCCTATTTTTAAGTTTGAGCTTGAAAAAGGGGATCAGAATCGTATGGTAGTGAAGATCGCAGGGGAAGTTTCAAATCCTGCTAAGCTTTCGTTTCTCTTTGATGACTTACATAAAAATCATACCTCTTTGGAAGTGCTTTCAAAATTAATTACCTAATTTTTATCCTTTAGTCTTTTCTGTCCATGCCTATTGAAGAAACGGTACAAGAAGTACTCACTGAGCTCTCTGGATATGCTTTGTCTGCCTCCTCGCTCTCTACAGGACAAGTAAACCTGCTATGGGAGCAGATCGCTGGTTTAACAGACATTTGGCTGACTCTCGGAGGAATCTTCTGCTTTTTTTGGATTTTAGCACTCATCTGGGTGATTAAGGATTCTAATGCGAGAAGCGAGAATCTGGGATTTCAGTTTTTTTCAGCAGTGGTTGTAGTGATTCTTACCCCTATTTTTGGACTCCCTCTCTATATCGCTTGTAGACCTCAGGGACGAAAACGAGAAAAATCAGAATGGAGACAAGCTTTACTCGCGAATCTGCAAGCCTGTCCCAACTGCGGAGTATTGAATTCTATTGAAAATGCCTGCTGTGTTGCCTGTGGAGATGCTTTGAAGCAAACGTGTCGTGAATGTGGCGAATCCTATAGTAATTCGTATGATTACTGCCCTATTTGTGGAGCCCCTAATATTGAAAAATAATCTTTTATCCCTTTTCTCTGGATGGTTTTAACTCTCATTCTCATTTTATTGATTGTAGGTGCGGGGTTAGTTGGAGCGTTGTATTCCAGCTTTATGGTTTTCTATACCAATTTTGGAGATACCATGGAGTATAATAAAGCCTATTATGCTGCGGTTTCTGCCTTGGAGAGAGCGGAATTGGTTTTGAGGTACAGAAAACCATGATTTCAGGGAACAGGAGGATGGATGGATCCAGCGGTTATTACTCAGACTCCTACGAATACTGTGGATGCACGTCCAAGTAATTTTTGATATTTTAGTGGAGACATTGATAATGGGATTCTCCGAACTATTGCTTCTAGGACAGACACCATCCCCAAAGCCTGAGAAGGGAATGTTGATTGGATGCTTGCGACAGGAACAGACTCACAGAACTGGAATGTCTTGGATTATGTGAATGCGGAGAATTTTACGTTTACAGTTGATAGTTGAGCCCAAAGTCCGTATGCAACAGGAACTATTATCTCAATAAATCCTGCTCCTTTTAATTGAGTAATTAGATTATCAGAAGTTTTGAGAAAACCTGTTGCAAACTGATGATATAATTTTTGATCGTTAGCCGACTGAAGAAATACCAATCTAGCAGATGATATTTGAAATGATGGATTTCCCGATGATGTAGTAGTAGATCGGTCCTTCAGGGGGAAATATTGATCTGATCCATTTCAGCTTATGTCTGAGGTCGCTGCCAATTATTCAGCGAGAACGCTTACTTATGATAAGGACTCTACCGCCAGAGAAAGTAGAATCAATGCAGTTAATGCAGGTGCCGAAACACCTAAACGGATATTTTGAAGTACCTATTCTCCGTTTTCTGACAATACATGGCCATCAGGAATAAGATCCGCTAATACTAAGTTAAATGTTTTGTCCAATAAAGAAAATGAAATTAAAGATAACCCGTTTCAAGACCTCATTGGATTAAGTAATGAAACTATTTTCAGGATTTCCCTTCTCAATCTCCTAAAATCCGTAAATAAACAGATTTATCCTTATTTGGAATATCAATTTTCATTTAGCCAAACTATTTCCGATAGATACTACACGATCAGAGCTCAGGGGAAATTTGGAGACTATAAGGTTGAACTGCTCGTAAAAAAACCTACCATTAAGGAATCCATTCTTGGAACCTTTACGATCATTTTCTAACATCTTTTTCTAAAAAAACCTCTTGAAAATTTTTCAAAACTCCATACACTCTAGCTACCCTACTTAGGGAATTTAGTTTTTATTTTATGATACTCTTATTACCATGACTAACGTTATCCATATTAATTCTAAAGAACAATTTCAGCAAGAGATCGCTACTGCTCCTGTCAGCGTTATTGATTTTTTTGCCGACTGGTGCGGACCTTGTAGGCTGGTCTTGCCTGTAATGGACCAACTCGCTGTCACTAATGCTGAGAAAGGAGTGAAAATCCTGAAAGTAAATGTAGATGAAAATCCTGATCTCGCTGCAGAGTTTGGAGTCAGCACGATCCCAACGGTGCTTTTTGCTGTAGCTGGAGAAGTCAAGGAAGGACTGATCGGAGCAAACCCTCAGACAGTGTACCAGGAGAAAATTGATGCCTATTTAGCAGAGGGAGAATCTGAAGGGAAATAAAAAATCATAATTGATATTATTTGCATATATATATCAAATATTTTTTCGTAGAAAGCAATCTAAAATGCGTTAGAATTTGCCTTATTTTTACAGAAATTTGCAAAATTTTTCATTTATGGATATACTTGAGGTATGATGTTTTATATCTTATCAAAGTATTCCAAATGAAAAAAAGTGTATACCTGTCTCTATTTGTAGTAGCGATTTCAGCCTTCTTTTTGCTGATGTCTAGAATGGACAGAGAAGAGGCGGTTTTATACTCAGACCCTGAAATGAGTATGTATGATGTTGATAATGAAGAGGCAGAAAATGAAGAAACAGAAGAATATTCTGAGATAGATACTGCTATTTCAGAAGAGATTGATGAAGAAGAGATAGGAGAAGAATATCCTGATGTTAATGCTTCGGACGAGATAAATGATGAAGAGGCAGAAGTAGAAAATGCTGAACCTGAAATCAATGAAAGCGAAATAGCAAATGATACTATGATGACGGTAAGTGAGGCGGTATCTTTCTCTTTACCATCTGACTTTACCGAAATCGAGTATGTGACATTTACTGAGGGGCAATATCTCGATACTAATATCGACCATCTCGGCGACAAAACTTACAATATCAAATACCTCTATACGGAGAAAACATCCCCAACTCGCTTTGAAATCTTATTTGGTGCCCGTCCAGCGGCCTCGGGTGGTGATAAAGATGCCGTTAGTGCTGAGATTAGAGACCCCAATCTGTATTGGAATTATTCCAAAGTTGGCTATCCTAATAGTATTGGTACTGACTATTGGCAAGTCACCACTGGAAACGGTGGAGCTCGGAACACGGTCTATGAAAGAAATTTTCGCCAGTGGACTATTTATGATGAAGGTATGAATGCCCTCGGTTCTCTCAATTCTGTCGATAATACCCCTGACGCCAATCCTATTCATATCTATCTCGGTGCATTGAATAAAGATAACGGTGCTCCAATCGCTGGCTACTGGTTCAGGGGTAATTTCTACAAATTCAGCATTTATGATAATGATACTTCTAAAATGCTGATTGACTTACTTCCTGTTCAGCAAATTTCAACAAGCAATATTGGCTTCTTTGATAAGGTTTCTGGTAATTTTTATCTCCAAAATAGTAGTGGAGCATTTACTTTACTAGATGTGACTGCCCCAACTATTACCGCTATTATTGCTACTCCTACCACGCCAACGAGTGGAAGTGTGACGGTAAGTATTGAGGCAACTGACAATACAGAACTTGCTAGTCAAGCATACAGTTTTGATGACGGAGCAACCCGACAAACAGATAATCGACAAGCGTTTTCCGAGAATCAAACCCTCAATATTCAAGTGAGAGATATGGCGGGAAATATCGCTACGGGAAGTATTAGCTTTACTACTATTGACACTTCTCCTGTGACTTGAACTGTCACTTATGATATTGGAACTCCAACGAATGAAGATGTGGTAGCAAGTATCACTTTCAATAAAACAGGAGTGATTGTGACTAATAATCCTGATAATACCCCTGCTACAAAGTATCTCTTCACAGGAAATGGTGATTTCACTTTTGAATTTATTGATGAAGCAGGAAATACGGGAAATGCAGAAGCTTTGGTAGACTGGATAGATAAAACTCCACCCGTGGTTCAACCATCAACTTCTGGAGGAGGAGGGACATCTTTGGGAAAAGATAACTGTCCAAATGGGGACTTTTCCTCTTCCTACTACGACAATACTTGTGACGATTCGTCTTTGCGATGAGGTGAAGTAGGAGCCGATGAAACACACCAAGAGCATAATGTAGCAGGAGAGAAAAGCCTCTACAAAACTGCTTATGAATTGGCTAAACACTATGGGATCAGCACCATTTCAACCTATGAAGACGCAAGGATCTCTGATGGTATTCTCAGGCAGGAAATGGCAAAAATGATCTCTACGTATGCTATCAAACTACTCAATAAGATACCAGATCCTGATAAAGTAGCATGTGCTCAATTCCAAGATATCTCTGAAGTACCAGCAGAATTGCAACCCTATATCGTTCAATCCTGTGAACTTGGTCTGATGGGAATGGATGGTGATGGTGTTGGGATCCAAGAAAACTTCTTCCCAAATAGGACGATCACGAGAGCGGAAGTAGGTACTATTCTCTCCAGACTTCTTCGAGGGGAAATTTACGCTACTCAAAAGGGAGATGAAACCTACTATGGCAGACATTTACAGGCACTGAAAAAAGCAGGGATTATGAATTTTATTTCTAATCCTGATATGCTTGAACTCAGAGGAAACATCCTCTTGATGCTCTGGAAAAGTGTGACGAAATAATGTCTCCTTGTCATTGCGAGCAAAGGAGCTAAGAGTACAAAGCGAAGCAATCTAGCTGTGTGGGTTGCTTCGTCCGCTATGCAAGACTTAAAAACAGCATACAAAGATACTTTTTAAAAAAATGTATATATATATCAGCATTTACAAAAAAATACAACTCAAAGTGGCTTATAAACTGCCTTATTTTTGCAAAAAATTGCAATTTTTTAAATTTAGGGGTATAATAGAGATAGAAAATTTTATTTCTTATTTCTTTCTTCCATGAAAAAATTACCCCTTCTTTCCCTCATCGGAGTAGCTTTAATAGCACTCTCTTTTATTGCTTTGAAGTCGAATCCAGAAGTGGAAGTGACTTTGCATGGAGATGTATTGGCAGTAGTAGAAGAAACAGTAGATACTTCTGATAGTTCTAACCTTGATACCGAGGAGTCCTCTTCAGAGGATGGGAAAATAGACATTGAGCAAGATATTGATGAAACCGATAAACAATCTCTCCCCCCTTCGGGTACATCCGTCCAGCAGACCGAGACCAAGCCTGACAGGGATGAGAACCTTGAAGAAGGAAAAACCTCTGAATCACAGTTTCCTTCCCTGACAGGGGGAGAGGGAGACCCCACAAGTGTAGGGTCGGAAGAGGGGGTTGAAACGGAAGAGGATGCCATAGAAAATGCAGAACCTATGGAGGCAGAGTCTCTTGTTGATACTACCGCTTTTGATGCTAGTACCGATATCCAGCTCACTGCAGTCATCTCTGAAGCAGGTCAGACCGTAACGCTGAATAAGTACTTCGCTAATGTTTTCTCGGTAGACTGGGGAGACGGTACTACGGGGGATGTGACAACAGGGATTACTCATATCTATACAGCTCCAGACACTTATCCTATCACGTTAACTAAGATAACGCCAAGATGGACATTTACAGGGGAGAATATTCCGCTTATTCCAACCACAGGAACCACATCAAGTAATGTGTACGTCTCTTCGATGCCTCCGATGTCCCTTTTTGGAGACTCTGAGACATCTGTAGGAGACTATTTTTTTCAAGCCTTCAACCGTGATGGATCCTTGACGAGTCTTCCAGTAGGAAGCTTCGATACGAGTAATATCACTACCGTAGGAGGCTACTTCTTCCACGGCTTCAACCGAAATGGATCATTGACTAGTCTCCCAGTAGGAAGCTTCGATACGAGTAATATCACTACTGTAGGAGACAGTTTCTTCTATTGATTTAACTACGATAATGGAAAGCTAACCAGTCTCCCCGTAGGAAGCTTTAATACGAGCAATATTAGTTGATCGATAGGTGATTATTTCTTTGCATGGTTCAACTGGAATTGAGCATTAACGAGTTTGCCTAATTGAAGTTTCGATACGAGCAATATCACTTCTGCTGGACTCAGATTTATTTCTAACTTTAATGCTAATGGAGGTCATTTACTTACTCTACCAGAGGGAAGTTTTCGCTTTGATTCACTCATTACCGTGGGAGATAATGCTGAAAATTTCAATCAAAATGGAAGATTGACTAGTCTCCCAGCAGGAAGTTTTAATTTCCCTAATTTAACCACTGTAGGAAGATTATTTATGGACCAATTTAATGCTAATGGTGGATCATTGACTAGTCTTCCAGATGGGGCATTTGATATGCCTAATCTGACTACAGTTGGTCCCAACTTCTTTACTTACTTCAACTACGATAATGGAAAACTAACCAAAGCTACGACTTGAGTGGCTATTACAAATAAAAATGCTGTAGCAATAAACTTCTATTACCGAGATGGAAGTGCTACCCAGACAGAGTCTGTAGGAATTGGAGATAGTTTTATAGCTTACGCAATTCCAGAACCCTCCGCTACGGTATATTACACCCCAACCTCTGGCATAGTGAGCTCATGAACCGTCCTCGCTACCCTTATTGCTAATAGAGCTATTTTCCCTCTCACAGGACGAACAGACCTAGGAAGCTGAACTATCTTTACACAGTCCTTCTCTGAGAATACAGGATTTACCTTCGTCATCACTGATTACTATGGAATGACAGGAGAAGTTGATATTCTTATCTCACAAATCGTTCTGCCTCTGCCATCTGCTACCCCAAATAATGGCGGAGGAGGAAATTCTCTCGAAAAAGACTACTGTCCGAATGGAGACCTCTCTCCTTCCTACTATGACGGTGAATGTGAACAACCCCTCCGTCCTTCGGACACCTCAGCCGATACATCGGCTAGTGAAAACTCTACGGGAGAGCATAATGTAGCAGAAGGAGGACAAAAAACCCTCTACCAAACCGCTTATGAGCGAGCTAAAGAATACGGAATCACTACTGCTTCTACCTATGAAGACGTAAGGATCTCCGATGCTATCCTCAGACAGGAAATGGCAAAAATGATCTCTACCTATGCTATCAAACTTTTCAAGAAAACTCCTGATACTTCAAAAGTAGAGTGTTCTCAATTCCAAGATGTCTCTGGAGTTTCAATAGAACTGCAACCCTATATCATTCAATCCTGTGAACTTGGTTTGATGGGAATGCATGGTGATGGAATCCAAGTCCAAGATAACTTCTTCCCTAAAAACTCTATTACCAGAGCTGAAGTAGGTACTATCCTCTCTAGACTTCTCCGAGGTACCACGTATGCTACCCAAGAAGGTGATGAAACCTACTACAGCAGACATTTACAGGCACTGAAAAAAGCAGGAATTATGAATTTCATCTCTAATCCTGAGATGCTTGAACTCAGAGGGAATATCCTCTTGATGCTCTGGAAAAGTGTGACGAAGTAATGTCTCCTTGTCATTGCGAGCGAAGGAGCTAAGAGTACGAAGCGAAGCAATCTAACTGTTTTGTTTGTCCCTACCTACTCCACACAATCCTCTCTGTCTGAAAAGTAGAAATCGCTACATTCCCAGAAAGTTGATACTTTTGTTTGATACTTGCTAATGCTTGTTGCATAGTATCTACTCCTTTTGTGTTGGGCAGGAGAATCCCTGTCTTTCCATCTGTAGTAGAAGTCAGTAGAATCCCGTACTCTTTGGGAGAAAGTTGTAAAAAAGCTGAAACATCCTGCTGGGGAGTAAGTGAAAGTACGATATCGAAAACTGCATTTTTGACTTGTAGTTCTGATTTTTTGATGATACCTGTATAGAGGAGATCGATGAGAGCATCTAAAGGCTTATCGGTTTCAATCACTCCATGAGACTCCAGCAAAGCTCCTTTTTCGTCAAAAAGAGAAAAGAAGATTCCCCTGCTCTCATCGGCTGGGAATTTGGTATAGATCAGCTTTTTAATTTCTTCGATCATGAGGGCAAAACACAGAATAAAATCTTTCATCAGATAACCTTGGTTTCACTATACTCAAACCCTTTCAAAAGACAAGTAAAAAAAAGACAAGATAAATTTACATTCGAAATGCACAGGTAATAAATATAAGATTATTACCTTTATTTCGTGATATGGAAAGCAATGCACACACAGTTATCGGAAGAAGAAAGGGAGTTAATAGCAGTAC
>JAISKI010000053.1 GCA_031261265.1 Candidatus Peribacteria bacterium | reverse complement strand
CTAACAAGATAGCCTAAAAGTATGGGCTATCTTTTTTCTATCTATAATTTTCAACAACCCCTCCGCCCTATCGGGCACCTCAGCCGATGTATCGGCTAGGAAAACTATATTAAGAAAGCAGACTGAGAAATACAGTTTACTCCCCTGTCAGGGGGATAGGGAGGACGACGAGTTAAGGTTAGGAGGACGGAAGAGGGGGTTGTTCCTCAATCTCCCATTTTTTAAACTTTGAATTTCCTATCTACCTAGATAAAACCGTTTCTGTATAGAGAACGGTTTTTTCATTGAAGGGTAATTTGTCTGAAATGCTCTTTTTTTTTAGCAGGAATCCACTATACTGCTGATAATATACTCCTTTTTTATTCTGCTTTTTCTTCTGATGACTACTTCTCAATTGCCAGTTCCCAGTAAGGAAAATGAGCTGAGCAAAGCAATGCATAACCCCTTAGCACAAGCTACCAAAAAAGCTGATCTGAAAGATACGATCAATGCTGAGCAGTCTTCCGCTTCCAAAAAAAATGATCCCAATCAGATTTCTATTCAGTTGGATAAATTTGAAAATAGATTAATAAAAAAAAGAAAGTTTAAAGAATAAGCATACCCTTGAAAACTTTCTTCTATCGAAACGTTCTTACACCTCAATGATAACTTCATTCTTTTTTGCTTTCCCCTTTTTTACTTTATCGGTAGTCAGCACATTCGTTGGGAAGAGGATCAAAATCAATACTCCCGCTAAAGAGAAAATATCTCCGATGAAAATACCGTTTGCTCCATCATTTACCAACATCGTCTGACTCAAAATAATCAATGCTAAACTCAATACCAAGAGTGCAGGCATGGAAAATTTAATGTGGATCGGATAAATCCCATAAAAAGTAATAATATAGAGACAAAGAGCGATCAAAATACTATACCACAACACATTGAGCTGAGCAAATTCTGGGGTAGTGATAGCTTGTCCATTGAGAGCGAGATAGAGGAGATATGCGAGAAACGCTCCGAAAACTACGATCACAATAGTTTTTTTAATAAGGTCTTTCATGAAATGAGGACATAAAGAGTAAAGAAATCTGATTAGCAGTACTGTATCTTTTATCAGACTTTTTTCAAGAGATTATCGAGAAATTTTTTTGCGGGAATTTTTTATTATATATTTTCAAAGTATTTTACAAGGTCTGAGAAATCGTAATTCTATATTGTACAAAAATTACATAAAATAGACTTGACTTTATGATATATATATGTATAATAAAAATATATAACAAAAACACATGAAATAAAATATAACAAAAACATTTACAATTATGGAAACCACAAAAAGATTCACAAAACTCGCTGGAAGAATGTGGGTAGTTAAAGGACAAGAAATGAGGTCAAACACCATGGGGAACGTATCAGTGGGGAAAGTATCATCCCTAGGAGTAGAAATCTTGATTGAAAAGGAAAGAACCATTGACGATGATGGAGAACTTCGGATTCACATGGATGGGGGAAAGTCCTTTCGACTCAAAGAATTGTATCGTTACACAGAGGAGGAATATTCTGTGTATCCAGCAGAAAATAAACCGCTAATAAAATGGCGGCGTACTAAAGAGTATTTTAGAGATGTAAAACTTCACCCAGAGTACTACTATACGGAAAATCCAGTGTTAGTTGAGATCTCTAGAACGTATCGTTTAGGCAAGAGGGAACTAATAAGACTATCCAGTGGGCATTATGTTGATATTAGCTGGCTTGAACGCGTGCAGTAATCACACTTCATTAAATTAAACAAGAAAGCAATTCGTGGGTTTCCTCCGAGTTGCTTCTTTTTTATTCTCCTCTTGAAATTCTCTCTCAAACTCTTACCTTACATACATCAGCTTTTTATTTTTTATATATCATAGATGACCTACAAAATTACTGATTTACATGCCAGAGAAGTCCTCGATTCCCGTGGAAATCCCACCGTGGAAGCAGAACTCACCCTCGAAGGAGGAATCACCGCCAGAGCTATCGTCCCTTCAGGAGCCTCCACAGGAGTCCACGAAGCCCTCGAACTTCGCGACGGCGATAAATCCCGCTACCTCGGAAAAGGAACCCTTACCGCCGTTGCAAATGTGAACACTACCATCAAAGACGCTATCCTCGGAAAAGAATTTGCTTCCTACCGCGACCTCGACCAGCTTCTTATCTCTCTGGACGGAACTCCAAACAAATCCAAACTCGGAGCGAACGCAATCCTTTCGGTTTCTATGGCATTTGTCTCCGCCGTTGCCAAAAAGGAAGGACTCTTCATCTATGAATATCTCGGAGAGTGAAAAGGAAACACCCTGCCCTTCCCAATGATGAATATCTTAAACGGTGGTTCTCACGCAGATAATAATGTCGATATTCAGGAATTTATGATTGTGCCAACTGGTGCTCCAACCTTCCGCGAAGGGCTTAGAATGGGAGCAGAAATCTTCCACAACCTCAAAGCTATCCTCAAAGCAAAAGGACTGGCTACTTCCGTAGGAGACGAAGGAGGATTTGCACCAAATCTTGGCTCCAACGAAGAAGCCTTGCAAGTCATTATGGAAGCCATAGAAAAAGCTGGCTACACAGGAAAAGTCGGACTTGCCCTCGATGTTGCTAGTTCAGAATTCTACAAGGATTGAAAATACGACCTCGCAGGAGAAGGACGCGTGCTTAGCGATGACGAGCTCATTCAGCTCTATGTGGACCGATGCAATAAGTACCCTATCATCTCTATCGAGGACGGAATGGCAGAAGACGATTTCGAAGGACGAAAAAAGCTGACTCAGCTTCTCGGTTCAAAAATTATGTTAGTTGGAGATGACCTCTTCGTGACCAATATTCAGCGTCTTCAACTCGGAATCGACCAAGGAATGGCAAACGCCATCCTCATTAAGTTAAATCAAATCGGAACCGTGTCTGAGACACTTGACGCTATCAATCTCGCTCATTCCCACAATATGAATTCCATCTCCTCTCACCGTAGTGGTGAAAGTGAAGATACCTTCATCGCGGATTTGGCAGTTGCGTTAAACACAGGATTTATCAAGACAGGTTCCGCTTCTCGTACAGATAGAATCGCGAAATATAATCAGTTGCTTCGTATTGAGGAGAAATTGGGAAGTGGTGCGAAATATGGGAAATAAATAGTACTAAATACAGAAAATCTGGTCTCATTACGGGGTCAGATTTTTTTAATACATTAATATTATATACCATAAAGTATAAAATGTAAGTATAAAAAGGTGCAAAAGAGCTAAAAAAGTTGTGCAAAAAATAATTCACGGTATAATGAAAAGGAGAATCTTTTTATCTCTTATCCAAGTAAAATGAAAAATAGCTATATGATCTTATTTGCAGTAGTAATTTTCACATTAGCCACACTCTATCTCTCTCGTGATCACTCAGTGGAAGTAATTTTCTATGGAGAAGAAGAAAGCGTTGAAGAAGAAATCGTGGCGGAGCTTATGGAGCCTGCTATTGATGACTCTCTGGTTGATGAGGAAAGAGAGGAGGACCCTCCAATAACCAACGATACTCCCGCAAATCCAGAATGGACAAAGGAATATCAGGAAACCCCAACACTCCCTCAGGTGGTAAATGCTCCTATTCCAGAGGAGAGCCCTATCGTCATAGACCAAAGCTACTCTACCACAGAGATTACGAGAGCAAGCTGTGAAACAACCCCTTTGCATATCCCAGGAACCACGTTTGTCATCGCTTCATGTAATGTGGGAGCAAGTGTGGCAGGCACAGATACCGACTCGTATGGATCTTATTTCCAGCGAGGAAATAATTACGCTTTCCCTAGAGTTGGATCCTATACAGTTAGTACTACTCCCGTAGTGCCAGAAATTTGATATGCTAGTGCTACGTGGATCACCGCTTCACCATGGGGAGCAGGAGCTAATTGGGATAATCTCCGAGGAGGAGCAGGAGATACTACTACTGCTAATGGACCAGGTACGGCAGAGGATAGACAGGGACCTTGCCCATCAGGGTATCATGTCCCCAGTACTTTAGAGTGGGCTGAATTATTTGCTGAATATGCACATATTAAAGGATTCTCTTCGTATACTACGGGACAAAACCTCAATCTTCTTATGTGTATAGTTGAACCTGAAATTCCTATTTATTATTCTGTTAGTGCGGTAATGAGATGCATAGATCCTGTAAATGATTTTAAATTGCCAAAAGTTTCCCCTCGTTCAGAACCTTTTTGTGAATTAATTTGTCATGGTGATGCGTGTTATGAACAATGTATGCTAAAAGCATTCAGTGATGCTGGATATTATCGATCATCCAGTTCAACTGGTAATTATTGACACAGTATACTTATAGAAAATCGCTGGAATATGAGCCTAACCCCTCAAGTTAAAGAAGAAACAAATGTGGGGATGCCCGTCCGCTGTTTTTCAAATCTCCCCTATATTGATGGAACACTCACCTACTCTCCTACAGGAGCCACCTTATGAAGCGTTACCGCTATCCTTACCTTAAATACCACCTGAGAAGTCACCAGTTCAGGATGGGTGGGAGATGGGATTACTTTCACTAAAGTATACACTAAAAATACTTATGAGAATGTGTATTTTCAAAATCTTCTAGGCGATCAGACAGGATCTAAATATGTAAATGTTAGTAAGATCCAGCCATTGGGAACCCTCTCTTATTCAACTACGGCACTTACCTCTGGAGATGTTACGGTTACCCTTACTCTAGCAGAGACAGGGCAAATACTCTCTCCTGGACGAAGTGGTAGTGGTTTGATCTATACCAAGACCTATACGTATGATAAGACAGAAGAAGTCAGAGTAAAAAATGTGATCAGAGATCGTGAAGAGACGCTAACTGTTTCCATCTCCAATATTGCAAGAATATTGAACTATATTGGGCAAAGTTGTGCCACTGCTCCTGATATTGAATTTGGCTGAGGAGTAGAAAATGGAGGGGTAACCGTACAGGCATGTAATTTATGAGCAAGTGTAGTAGGGGTAGGACAAAATTCTTATGGGGACTATTTCCAATGGGGAAATAATCATGGATTTACTTCCCTTTACGCTGCTACTACTCGTACAGAAAGCGTAGATACGAGTGCTTATGGACCAAATAATTATTATACTAGCACTACCTTTAGAAATGTTAGTGGAGATTGGTCAGATCCACAGAATCAAGATCTCTGGGGGAATCTTACTGATACCACAGAAGCCAGACAAGGTCCCTGCCCAGAGGGCTATCACGTACCTACTACGGAGTGGGATACGAGTACAATAAAAGGGAATATACAAGATAAATTGCAATTACCCAAAGCAGGAGCACATCATGGAGATAGTATGGAAGGTAATGGACTCTTTGGATTATATCGAAGGTCTGATTATAAAAATGCTTCTCTCGCTAATTCTTTTGATTTTGGAGTAACAGAAACTCCCTGGATATATCTACCATTACCTGTAGTTCCTGTACCTGTCGCCCCTGAAGAACCTCTCATCGATACTGTATCAACTTTGGTGGCAATGCCTCCTGCACAATATCCCCTTCATCCTTCGAATAATAGCTATGGACTATCTATCCGCTGTTTCAAAAACAAGCCACAAATCAGTGGAATAGTAGAAGTACTTCCCACTCCCGTAGAAGCAGAAAAAGAGGAAGTTATCAATCAGATTACCCTCAATCAACCTGGAAGTATTCTTACTTCAGGATGGAGCTGTGTAGAACCCAGTCCTTGTCCGACTTATGATACCTATTCAGGAGGGACTACATGGATAAAAACATTTACTCCAAGCACGTTGACAGATCTCTCTGAAGAAGTGATTTTTAAGGATGTTAGTAGTAGTGCTACTTGAAGAGTTTTTGTATACATACCGATCCTGCCAGAGAATCAAAAAAACTGATCAGCAGGAGGCACTTCTCTCTCCAAGGATAACTGCTCAGAGGGAGATAAAAGTTCGAGTTACTATGATGGAAGCTGTGAATCTTCCTTGCAACAAGGCAAAGCATGAGGAGAGGACGCAATCCAAGAGAATGATGAGCATAATGTAGCAGAAGATACGTCAAAGAGTGTCTACCAAACCGCTTATGAGCGAGCTAAAGGCTACGGAATCACTACTGCTTCCACCTATAATGAGGTAAGAATTTCTGATCCTATCCTCAGACAAGAAATGGCGAAGATGATTTCTGCTTATGCGATTAAACTCTTCCAAAAAACTCCTGATACTTCAAAAATTGATTGTTCTCAGTTTTCTGATCTTTCAAACACAACTACAGAGCTACAATCTTATGTAATCCAGTCTTGTCAGCTTGGTTTGATGGGGATGGAGGGAGATGGAATTGGGGTCCAAGAAAACTTCTTCCCCAAAAGCAATATTACGAGGGCTGAAGTAGGGACAATTCTTTCTCGTTTACTCCGAGGGACAAAATATTCTGCTCAGCCAGGTGATGAAACTTATTATGACAGGCATTTGCAGGCATTGAAGGAGAAAGGTATCATGAAAGTTATTTCTAATGCAGAGAATTTCGAACTCAGGGGAAATATTCTCTTGATGTTCTGGAAAATATCTTCTACTTGGTAGAAATAAAACCAAAAGAGAAAAGTCTGACTCTAGTACAGGGTCAGCTTTTTAATATCTATCCTTTCAACTGTTTATTCTTCCACACTGACGCTCCAATTCCAATCGCCAACGCCCCGATAATCACCGCCAAACTCACCAAACTTTCCAAATGCACTCCAAACATACTAATCAGCATTTTAATCCCAATAAAGAAAAGAATTCAGATCACTGCATAGCTGATATATTGAAACTTATTTCCCATCGCTTCCAAGACGAAATACAACGCCCTCAGTCCCAGAATAGCGAAAATATTAGACGAAAACACGATAAACACATCTTGGGAAATAGAGAGAATCGCAGGGATACTATCAAAAGCAAACAGTACATCACTAATCTCTATCACCACCAACGCAAGAAATAACGCCGTCACAAACCGTTTTCCATCAATCTTCACGAAAAAATCGTGTCCTTCAATTTTATTATGCACGGGAAAGATTTTCATCACCAATTTCGCCACTCCTCCCTGAGTATAATCAACTTCCTCTTCCTGCTGTCATTGCGAGGAGTGAGCTTGCGAATGGCGAAGTAATCTATCAGCCTTATGTTTCTTCCATTCTTCCACAAACATCTTCACCGCCGTAAATAACACAATCGCCCCAAATACTGCCAAGACCCATTCTCCCAGACTTAGTAGAGCAGTTCCAACAGAGATAAAAAGCAGTCTTAACACAATCGCTCCCAATATTCCGAAATAGAGTACTCTATGACGATATTTATCAGGAATATGAAAGGAGGAAAAAATCGCCATCATCACGAAGAGATTGTCCACAGAAAGGGATTCTTCGACGAGATAGCCACTGAAATACTGAATGGCTCATCAGATTTTTGATCCGTTGGCGAGGATAATTTCATCTCGTCCTCTCACGAACCCAATAATAAGTCCAAATACGGTTGCTACTCCGATCCAAAATGCAGTTTCCCAAAGGGCAGATTTTACGGAGACAGCTTTATCTTTTTTATGTTGATAGAAATCCCAAAGCATTGAAGCAATGAGGAAAATCACGAAAATTCCGTAGAGAAGGAGGGTGTTTTGGGACATAGTTTGAAAAGAGAGATAAACAGAAGAGACTATATGGTTTGTGGGAATGGTTTCAAGGGGAAAAATGTTGTGGTAGCAACCCCCCTTCCCGCTGTACAGCGGGACTCGACCACCTTATCAGGGGATTCCGCAACAAAAGTTGAATGTTTGATGTTGAATGTGTGTTGTTCCCAGTAGTGGCGGTTCCCCTTGATAAGGGGGAGGGAGCCTGAGGAGCCAAGAGTACGAAGGCGGAAGGGGGTTTGTATGAGCAGAAAAATATCTCCAAAAAATTGCATAAAAACACAAAATCTTTATAATTATAAAGAACATTTTATCTGTTTACCCTCTACAAATGGGAGAAATAAAAAATATAACTGATGCAACCCTTGGTACAACCCCTGCTACTCAAAATCCTGCGGGTCATACCTTAGTAGAAGCTTTATCTGCTTCACAAACTAAACCAATAGGAAGCATAGAAGATGAGCAAGGAAGGAAATTTGATATAGCAATAGAATTGCTAGACCTAACAAAAGGTATTGAAGGATATCCTGACCTTATGTTGTTAGTAAACAACAAAATGCCAAAATATTATATCCGTTCCGCAGGGAAGTTAGTTTTAGACGGAACTTGAATGAGTCATTCTGAAGAAAGTTTCGACGTGAAAGATAATAAGATATATATATGGGATTCTCATAATCATTGGCAAATTTTCGGATTACAATATGATAAAAATACTCAAACGGTTAATGTAATCTTAGAAAAAACATCACGATATCACCCTGACAGAATTTCAAACGTCCGTAATATCAAGAAAAGCTGAAAAGAAGTTGCGAGTATTTTTGATTATAAAAATCCCGAACCATCTCGAAAAGGTACTACATGAACCATAGTAAAAATTCCAGATTATAATAAATATGGTCAACTAGATATGATCGTAAAATTACCAGAAGGAGCATTTGATAAAAACTCTCTACAAGTGTATCCTTATGATCAAACCATTTTAATCGAAGATACGGAAGGAAATCAACATAGATATGATTTTAAATTTTCTGCAGATGGATATTTCGTTTTAGATGAAAGACCGATGAATTAAACTACAATCTCTTCTCATCTCTAATCACCCTAATCTTCTCCACAAATTCCTGCAAACTCAATTCGTACTGCTCCTTCGTCTTAAACTCTCTCACAGACACTGAACCCGCTTTTTCTTCCTTTTCTCCTAAAATCAGAATATACGGCACTTTTTGCAATTCAGCATTCCTAATCTTCTTGCTGAAACTCTCGTTTCCCTCATCAATATGTGCTCTAAACCTTTTACCCTTTAACTCTTTCAAAACTTCCTTCGCATACGGCAAAAACGCATCAGCTACCGTGATAATTCTTACCTGCTCAGGAGAGAGCCATAGCGGAAATATCCCCTTCGTTTCCTCCAAAATATAGGCAATAAATCTATCCAATGACCCCAAAATAGCTCTATGCAAAACCACAGGCGTCTGCTTCGTCCCGTTAGAATCCGTATAAGCTAATTCAAACCTCTGAGGCAAACAGAAATCCAGCTGGCAGGTAGAAATCGTGTATTCATTCCCCACAGCGGGTTGTACCTGCACATCGAGTTTAGGTCCATAAAAGGCTGCTTCCCCAATTTCTTCCTGATACTCTATTCCAATATCCTTCAATACCTTTCTCAGCGTATCTTCCGCAGTATTCCACATTGCATCATCAGGATAATATTTTTCTTTGTCTTCTGGGTCTCTCAGAGAGAGTCTGAAACTATATTTCGTGATATTAAAATCCTTATACACATCTAGAATCAGCTTTACTACTTTCTCAAATTCGTCCTGAATCTGTTCTGGTGTGACGAAGAGGTGAGCATCATTCTGACAGAAACATCTCACTCTTTCAATTCCCTTCAAGGTTCCACTGGCTTCAAATCTCATATCTCTTGCAATTTCTCCGATTCTGATTGGTAAATCTCTATACGAATGTAATCCCTCCTTGTAAATCATCATATGATGCGGACAATTCATCGGACGAAGCACAAAAGATTCCTCTTCCACCTCCATAGCAGGAAACATACTATCTTTGTAGTGGTCCCAGTGTCCACTCGTTTTGTAGAGTTCCACACTTCCCATTGGCGGAGTTAAGACGTGCTGATAGTCCAAATTTCTTTCCTTCTCTTTGATATATTCCTCCAATTCACTTCGCAGGATATACCCATTCGGCAAGTACATTGGCAACCCTTTCCCCACCAAATCATTCACCATAAAAATTCAGAGTTCTTTCCCGAGTTTTCTATGGTCTCTCTGTCTAGCTTCCTCCAAGAGGTTCAGATACTCTTTCAATTCGTCCTTCGTTTCAAAGGCATACGCATAGAGCCTCGTCATCATCACATTCTTGCTGTCCCCTCTTCGATACGCTCCCGCAGTTTTCGCCACCTTAAACGCACTCGGGTCAATCTCTTTCATACTTTCCACGTGAGGACCCTCACACATATCCAAAAAAGTAATAAATCTGTCTTCAAATTCCGTTGGGTGCTTCTCCTGAAAATATTTCGTCACCCCTTCATAATACTTCACATACTCCTCACTCACACCCTTCAACAAATTTTCCTTCGCAGCCGTTGGGATAGAGTTCAAATAAAAGCTGATCCCTTCGCCCGCAGCAGCAAATTCGTCTCTCATTTCAGCTTTATATTTCTGTTTCAAAATATCTTTCACGATATGCTCACTTTCCTCGTTGCTGACATCTAAGCGAGTAAAAGTCTGACCTTCTTTCACGATTTTAACCATCACTTCGTTAATTTTCGGCAAATCCTCGTCCTTAATCTGTTGTTCAGGACGAAAAAGGAAATCATAGTAAAATCCATTGTCGATGGCAGGTCCGATAGCGATTTCGACATCAGCTTGTTGCACTCTCTGCACGGCTTGTGCCATAATGTGGGAGAGCGAGTGACGGATTTTGTGGAGTTGGTCTGAGATGGTCTGGTTGTGGGACATAATGTTGTGGGTATAAAGGATAAATAAGGATTTTGTGTTGATAGCCCCCCGCTCACTTCGTTCGCCTCCCCCCTAGCAGGGGGATTAAAAATAGGAATATTCTTATTTTTTACTCCCCTGTCAGGGGGAGAGGGAGGACGACGAGCCAAGTTTAGGAGGACGGAAGAGGGGGTTATTAATACTAGGGGTTTGCTAACACAAAACAAAACCCCCACCCTGTCATCAGGTAGGAGGCTTGCATATTTCACTATCACAAACTCCTACCAAATGCTGGTTCCTGTGGTCGTTGTGGTAGTGGTAAGCTGTTGCATATTTGAGGTGACAGAATTAAACGCTCTCAAGCCTAGTCTTTTTTTTCTGGAAAGCAAGAGAATTTTTATTATTTTGGATTGATAATCACAGGCCTATTTTTATGAAACAGTTCATTCCATTTTATCTTGAGCAAAGCTCTATACTTCCAAACATATTGTACAATACTAAACAGCGAAGTAGTCGCGAGATAGATTCCGATAGCAGAATTCAATGAATATACTAAAGCTCCCATCATTAAACTCATTCCAATAGACATGGTTCCCATCATTTTACTCATATCTGGGACACTCGCTCCTGGAAGTTTTGCGGTTTGTTTAGGTTGAACGAGAGAGGTCAATTGCATTTGTCCATAATTGAAGAGTACTACGAGGATGGTCAAAGTCCGATTTCCTTTTTCTAGCAGATCCCATCCGAGGAAGTGGGTATCAATATTCATGAGATCGGTATAGGTATTACCAAAGCTATAGAAAAAGCTGTAAAGCCACTCTGGAGGAATACCTTCTCCACCAGCAAATTTTCTCACTACTCGGTACAAACAGATAAAAATTGGAATCTGAATCAACATTGTCAAACATCCCTTGAGAGGTGCTTTCCCTTCAGATTTAAAAAGTTTCATGGTTTCTTCAGAGAGTTTCTGAGGATCATTTTCGTATTTTTTTTGGAGTTCTTCAATTTTAGGTTGGAGATCTGACATTCCTTGTTGCATATTAGCTCCTGCAGCGGTAGATTTAAACATGATCCCACGCACGAGTAAGGTCAAAAGGATAATCGCAATCCCAAGATTTCCGCCGAAGATTGCGAGAAAGATGATCAGCACGTTAAAAATCGGACGATAAAGAATTTGGGTGACCAAGACAGAAAAAATGTTCATTTTTATAGAGAAGAGTAAAATCTCATTTTATGTACCCAACAATATAAAAAAGTTCCTGCTTTTCAAGTCAGAGTGAAAAAAGGGCGGCAAAAAATTTGCATCTCATAAAATAATGTTTATACTTAGTAAAATTTTATTGCTATTAAAATAATGAACTTAAAAATTATTAAAACCAAAGATCTCCAATACTTTCTTCCTCTTTTTGAGGGAGTAGTAGAATTCAAAGATATGGCGTTTAAGTCAGATATTTTGGACTATCTTCAGGGAAATGAAAATCCTCTCTTCAAAATGCAAGAAGTATATGTTATCTTTGATGAGAACGAAGTAGCGGGAATTTCTGGCATCTATCAATATACGGATACTCCAGAGGGACTTTATTGGGTCAATTGGCTTGGAGTATTGCCAAGATTTAGAAGACAAGGGATTGGAAACTTTATTATAGAAGATATATATATGAGGTGTAAAAAAAGGAATGCCGACAGAATAAAAGTATATACCGATGATTTTAATACGGTAGCGATCCATTTATATGAAAAGCACGGGTTTCATATCATTCCTGAGAGAAGTGATACTCATGTAGATTTAGAAAAATATCCGTCGTGTACGGTTTTGGAGCATGTGTTCTAAAAATGCTGTTGTAATTATTTTTCATATTCCTATGCTAAAAACGTTTTATCCCTCAGCATTTTTTTCTCATGATTGAAACTCAAAGAGAGGAGTCCGAAAGAAAAAAGAAAAAGCAGGAACAGCTGGATTTTCAACACTACGAAAAGACCCGTTATCTGGAGAAAACGAAACTTGAAATTCAAGAGCTGAAATCCTTAGTAGAAGCAGGATTGATTGATCAGACTTCTTTTGAGGAAATCGTGGAGGATAAACAGATTTCTCATGAAGAATTTCACGAAGTGTTGAGTAAATTAGATATTCAACAGCTCTTTGATAAATTAGAAGAAATAGAAAAAGCGGATCATATTGATGAGATTATTCCGAAAGCGTTGAGAGTGACAAAAAAAGAATATCAGCAAGCCTTACAAGACCCCACAAAGAGAGGAGAAGTAGTACAGAAATTGGATCAAAATCTGCAGATTATACACAATCAAGTGAGCGGAGGATTTTCTCTGCATGGGAACATGTTTTCCACTTATACTTACCTTCTCAGCCAAAAACTAACCATGATCCAAGAAAACCTTATTGATCTCAAACAACCTTTATCTCCCACGGTGTAATAATCTATGATTTGGGCAATCGTGAATAACATTCTTTCCAGTATCAACAGAGTTTGCTATAAAAAGGCTCTCAGCTTTTCCAAACTTTCTGATATTCTTTTTTCACGGATGGGGGAGTCGCGAGGAGTGCCAATTTCTCTGATTTTGGTAGCGGTGGTGGGATTTGATGCAAATGTGCTTACTTGGATTGTGCTCCTTGGAGTACTGAGTTCTATCGGAATTTGCACGTATTCCAGTGTCTTAGACCAAAAACTCTGGAAACAGGAAAAAATGTCCAATATTCTTCCGTATTCCAATCTCAAATCAGTATTCGCGATCATTGCAGGATTTTTGATTTTTAGAGATGCTTCGGTGTGGTCCTTCGTAATAGCGATTGTCACCTTTTTCGTCATTATGGCATTTTCCATTGATTTTAAAAAGCTGACCCTCCCCAAAAGTGCAAAACTCATTCTTTCCATTCAGCTTTTAGGGACGGTAGATACCTTGCTTACGGGACGACTGCTCAAATCGGTGGCTGATGTGGAGTATTATGTGATGTATGAACTACTGATTGCCGTGATCTTGCTCTTCCCGATTCTAAAACAAGGTGCTTTCAAACAACTCAAAACCTCTACTGCCTCTTTGTATACGTATTTGTTTGGTGGTTCTATTTTTGGACATGCCAGCTGGTTGCTCTACCTTTTCACGGTAGGAGAATTCTGAGTGGTGATGTCAGTTCTGCTTTCTTTTCTGGGTACGGGTATCACGATGGTGTTCGGTTGGATCTTTTTCAAGGAAAAACCTACGAAAAAAAATCTTCTCATGTGTGCGATTGTCACCTTGTTGGTGATATTAGGATTCATTGTGGGGTAAATATTCCCCATTATCAAGAGAAAGAAAATGCTGACGAGATCAGCTTTTTTTAAAATCCTAATGAAAATGTGCTCAAAAAGTTGACAAATATTTATATTATATGTATAATACTATTGTAATTTTATTACTTAATCCCCTCATCCATGAAAAAAATTCTAAAAAAAATCCCTCTCAGAAAAAAAGAACATGAGAGAACAAAAGGAGAAAAGATTGCGAGAAACCTTGCATTCTTTGGTGTAGTGATCTTTACTGCAATTATGGCATATGCTTTGGTAGATGCTGAAGCTTCTTTGGTAGAAGCTGAAACAAACTTAGTAGCAGTAAATTATCAGTAATCTTCACTTCCTACAGTTGAAAGAATTGAGCTAATCCTCAATTTTTTCTTTATCGGAAAAAAAGAACCTCTTGTAAGTAATCTAAACTTTAGTATAACACAACCAAAGAATTTTATTCTCTCAAGGCGTGTTATGACTTATACCATTGAAAAGATTTCAGGGATCGATTGTATCTTCTCTCCAATGCAAGATACCAACTCCGTCACCTTACAAATTATGTGCAAAGCCTGAAGTATTTACGAAACTCCTTCCCTCAATGGGATTGCTCATTTTCTTGAGCATAATTTTTTCAAAGGCGGTGAAAAATATACCACTCCAAAAGCCGTTGCAGAAGCGGTAGACCGTTTTGGAGGAGAATTTAATGCTTGAACGGGAAATGCTACGGTAAGTTATTATGTAAAATGTGCTCCCAATTTCTCCGAGCAAGCCTTGGAGGTTCTTGCCGATATGATGATGCATGCCCAATTTCCTGAGGCAGAGCTCGAAAGAGAAAAAGGAGTAGTGATCCAAGAACTCAAAATGTATGAAGATAATCCTCAAGCACTTGCTATGGATAAACGATCTCACCGATATTTTGGAGAAAATAGCTATGGGAGACCAATTATTGGGACGATTGAAAATATCCAATCCTTTACTCAAAAGACCCTCCAAACCTATAAATCTGCACTCTACACCAAAGATAATCTCATCATTGTGATAGCTGGGAAAATCACTGATCCAGAAAAGATAAAAAAGCTGATTGCAGACTATTTCTCTGATTTGCCGACTACAAAACAGCTAGAAAAGCCAGCCTTCCCTTTCTTTTTACCAGAGGAGCAAAGCAGTTTTTTCGAGAAAAAAACTGAACAGAATCATCTCATTATTTCTGCCAGAGGATTCAATGGAAACCAACCACAAAGACATGCAGCGAAAATTCTGACTACGATCCTCGGAGGAAACATGTCTTCACGTCTTTTCCAAAATATCAGAGAAAAACAAGGGCTTTGCTACTATATCAGAGCTTCCCATTATACTGAGCCTGAATATGGAGATTTTCTCATCAGAGCAGGAATTGATAAAGACAGATTTGATTTCGGAGTAGAAAAGATTTTTGAAGAGATCCAGCATATTGCAAAGGGAGAGATTAGCGAAGAAGAATTCGAAAAAGCTGTCGGTTTTCTCAATGGTCAAATGCAAATGGGCATTGAAAGCTCCGATGATATGGCAAATTTTCTCGGATCGCAGTATTTGGAATATGGATCTATTGAGACCTTGGAAGATATTTTGGCTAAAATTAATGCAGTGAGTTTGGAGGAAGTCATGGAGATTTGCCCTCTCCTGCAGAGAGAAAAACTTTATCATTATTACGTTAAGTAAGAAAACAGTCCAGTAAAGGAGAAAAAGTTGCATTTCATCCCCATTTCGATACAAAGAAAGCATCTCTTTATTTTTTTACTATTTTAAACCATGCCAGAAGAAATTACTACTAACGAAAAAAACACTCTAGGATTGGTAGCTCTGATCTTGGCGATCATCGGATTACTCCTTACTATTTCCCTCTTTGGAAGCTTTTTGGGAGTACCCCTCTTATGTCTCGCACTCCTCCTAGGAATCATTGCTCTTTTCAAACGTCCGAGAGGAAAAGCGGTAGCCAGCGTTGTAATTTCTCTGCTTCCTTTGGGAGCTTTAGCATATATTATAGGTACCCTTCTCCCTCTAGTGATCACGCCAGCGATAGATTTTTCAAACTGGATGACCAACGAAGTATACGAAAATCCTACTATGCAAACAGTTTTTCAAGAAGAGGGGTTTAATAGTTTTCTCGAAAGTAGGATAGAAATTGCTATCAAAAAAGCTAATCGAGCACCTGTATTTGAAAATGGACTCTCTTGGCAGGACAAAATAAGCGGTGCAACCGCTCTCACTTTTGATCTCCTCAAAGCAGAAATCCCTGTTGCTGTAGATACTTGGATAGCTGAATATGGACTCGAAGATACCGAAAATCAATTGGTTGGGGGAGATAGAGATGAGCATGGATGTATTGGTTCAGCAGGATATAGTTGGAATGAGGACGCTCAAGAATGTCAGAGACCTTGGGAACAGCCAGAAGCTGCTACTATTGTCTGCACCATGGATGCAAAGCTTTGTCCTGATGGAAGCTATGTGGGTAGAACTTGACCTAATTGTGCATTTGCACCTTGTCCTGACGGAAGTGAGGTAGAGGATGAAATCTATAATGAACAGGAGACTTTGGATTCTTTGAGGGAATAAAAAGGTAGAGGAAGTGCAACTTAGAAAATAAAAAAATCCGCCCTATATTTCAGAACGGATTTCAAATAACCATTATTAAGATTTTGCTTTCAAGACAGGAACTTTTATCCTTTCCCCTTTAATGAATAATTCTTGATAGTATTTGCTTCTAATCGTCTTTGTTACTTTTGGAATCGTAGCATCATGGTCGAATCCATCCATCCAAAAAGTGATACGAATGCCTGATACTAATTCTAAACAAAAGTACATAGGGTCATGACCATCAGCATTATACTCAATCCATCTATAAATTTGATTTTCATCAAATTTCTCTGGAAGGTTTACCACAATGTGGTTGACTCCATGCATAGGCCATATTACTTCATTCCAGAAATGTAGAGATTGACCATTAGCATATTCACGAATTTTAATCATAGGAGTAGTCGTGACACTGTCACCAAGCCAATAATTTATCATAATTATTGTATCTGATGATACGTTTGTGAAAAGTGAGTCAGGAATATTCTGTATATCTTCCTTTTTTTCTCTTTCACTTTGTTTTTGTTCTCCTTTTTTACTGCAGGATGAGAATACACCGCAGGCGAATATTGCTATGAGCAATAGGGTCGCAAATTTACCTTTTGTTTTCATTTTATATAAATATTTATTTTTAGGTATTATAATGAATGATAACATAAAGTCAAGTGATTTTTTACTCAGCTTTTTCTAATCCTTTCTTCAATTCTCTGCTAACAATTGAAAGTCCTGCATTCGTGCGGTCACTGACAACGCGACCACTCCCATTTACTTTTTCCCATTCGGCGAGGGGAACTTCTTGTTGTAATTGATCCTGTCGATCCTCATCGGTATATCTTCCCCCCTCAGATTCTAAAATTTTATCAGTCTGATAAAACTCATAATGGGTGAAGACAGGTCAAATTACCACTCTCGCACCATTCACATCCTTCACCATCAGTAGCATTAAAGCAGGGTGTCCGATAGCTTCATACAGTGGATTTCCTCCCTCGGAAGTGAAGATATCTGCAATCAGTCCTCCTCTCATTTCTTTTAAGGTAGGTTCTCCAATAGTTTTAGTCGGCAGTACAATGCTCTCAAAACTTCCATAGAGGGTTCTTATCCATTCAAAGTCTTCATCACTAATAGTTTCATTATGCATCTGCTGAATGCTTATCGTCTTGAGTTTTTCAAGGATTTTTCCGAATTCCACGAACTTTTCTTGTTCATATTGTCCATCAAAGTAGGGAGTAGTTTCCGTATTTAAAGCTATCAATTGATCCAAAAATTCTGGTTCTGATTCTACATATCCCTTTGGTACAGGGAGAGCAGGACTTTCTACGAAAATAGAACAGACATCATCTCCGCCCCCACCCATTTCGGAATATGCTTGTTTTACATATAATAAGGTATCGTGTTTCAGTTCTGTGTAAGATCCCAGATAGGTGACCAAATTTTTAAGTTGATAAACAGGGTCAAATCTGAAGTACGGTGCATTTTCCAAAGGAGCTTTGAGGAGCGTTCCTAGAAAAGAGAGTCGCTTATGATAGACGTTCGTTGCAACCTCTCGATTTTTCCAATCCTTAGTTCCATTAGATAACTTTGCTAATTTTTCCTGAGCTTCAGCTTTGACGGTATCATAGCTAGAAAGTTGAGTAAATCCTTCACTTGGTTGTTCAATGATACTTTCTGATTCAGCTTTTTCTCCGAGTCGAAGTTTTACAAGTTGGTTTGCGAGCGAGCTATTTTCTAAGATATCTGGCACGATCAGAGCAGTTTGAATACTGGGTTTATAAGTTGATTCCAATTCTGCACTTCCAGCCGTAGTGAGATCGAAAAGATAGCTATCGAGCGTGAATTTCTCACCAAAAAAGACAAATCCATCTGTGGTAGCTTTAGCCACCTCTTCAGTAGTTTCTTGTACTTCCGCCGTGGTGTAGGTGGTAGATTGGATTTTCTGAGGATGTATTTTTTTCAGTTCCTCAATAAGAGCTGGTTGTACGTTCAGGATGTTGTCAGCAGTGGTGAGCGTATTTTTTGTGAGGAACTGAGACATTTCATTTAAAGTGAGATCATCATCGGCTCCAATCAGATTTTTAATCTGTTCAGAAAGCTGATTCAAGGCATTCAAATCTGCTGGATCAATAGTTGCAACCATAATCATCGCTACTTTTGTGAGGGTTGGATCATCGAAATAGAATTTTTCTCTCATCAGCCATTTCATCGCAGTGAAATAGGTTTTTAAGAGAGAGCTATCAGTATAATGAGCTCTGGGTTTGAATTGAGTGTAATCTTGATAAAGGGTAATATCATCTGGAGTAGTTGCCTCACTTCCTAAGCTCGCAAGGAAGGTATCAATGGCTTTAAAATTATCAGCTTTCAGAATTTCTTCAATAATCTGAGGGATAAGCGTTTGATAGGCTGGAGCAAGGGTTTTTGCAATAGTCTGAGTTCTCTGCTGGATGAGAGTAGTGATTTGCTCATCAGTAATATCGGTATTTTCTGAATATCCCCATTCATTAGTTGAAAGAAGTTCACGAATAGTTTGTTCACTAGGCAAAAAAATCTGAGGGACTGCCCAGTAAGCGGTTAGAAAATCATAATAGGTTTTTAATTCAGGATTTTTTTCCTGTTTGGAGAGGTTGAGATATTGCTTGTACAGTTTCTCAGAAAGGGTTGCTAACGTGGGTCTAGCAATTTGTTCTTCATAATATTTCAATCCGTTATCGAAAAGTTTGTGATAGACATGAAGCAGGAGATCATTGGTAATGAGAAGGGTATTGGAAGGATATCTTTCGTTCTCTTCTAACGCTCCTCCAATTTGCTTGGTGAGGTTTACTCGTTCTTCGCGATTACTTGGATTGCTAGAATCTTCCCTACTATAGTCAAAATTCCATCCATATTTGAGAGTACTTACATCTACAATTGTTCGTCCTCTGTCAGCAATTTGCTGAGTTTGCATGTCGGTGATATTGAGTACATTTTCTGCACTTCGCAGACCTGTTAGAGGAATTTTAGTCCCTGCTACAAGCTCTTGTCTTGTCAGCTCTTTGCTCCCTCCATTGGTGTAAAGGGTTGGTGTGGGTGTATAGTCTTCAGAAGAGGTTTGACTGAGACAGTAGTTGGTGAAAGTTTCCACATTCTCTGGGGTAAGCGTATATTCAGAAGCTCGTTCTTCTTGAAATCCTGAGCTTATCGCTTCTCGATTGGTCATCTCAGAAAGTGCAGGTTTTTTCATTTCTCGGGTGTAGATATAGGTACTTTCCCTATTTCCAGAAAAGGCAGATTCAGCGTCTGCCTGTTGAATATCAGTAGATGGTTGCCCACAGCCTGTCAGCAAAAAAGCTCCCAAAAGCAGAGAGAGAAAAAGTGGATGTTTCATAGCGGGTAGGTTAGAGATAAAATAATCTCCCCTACTATAAGAGTTATGGCTACAATTGCAAGGAGAGATGAAAAATCTTACAGCCCCAAAGTCCTCGCAAAATACCCCTCTTTCGCCTCAAAGATAAAACTGATTGTGGTTGGAGCTCAGAGTTCAGTAGAAAGGAGAGTCTCTATTTCTTTTTTATTATCAGCATTTTGAAGGAGCATTTCAGCGATTTTATTGGTCACCACCAAGTGAGCTGTTCCATTCTCAATCTTTTCTATGATGACATGGTCTTTGAGGTTAGATTGGACGGTAGGCTTGGAAAGTTTTGCGGTGAGAGTGGTTCGAAGAGTTGGAAGGTCGTTTGAGACCCCTTCTTCTTTATTCGTTGTTGGTAGTCCCTCTTCCTCCTGCTGTACAACGGGATCTTTCTCTCTAACAGGGAGAACAATAATAGGATTTTCTTCTTCCTTACTTTTTGTTGGATTTTCTATGCGAGGGGTGGGGATGTCATTTGTTCCACTCGCAAACGGAGCCAGGGCAATTTTATAAATAACCGCTGGATAGGGATAGTATCTGATTTGACGTAAAATAGGACTGAATGCTTCAGAAATCTGCAGATAAAAATCCGTATCTTCCAAAAGATGTTTATCAATAAATCCTAAAATCTGTTTAGCGAATTGATGGAGGTCGATTCCATTCGTGTTGATGGTATCAATTGCTTGAAAAATCTGATTTCTTTCTCCTTTTTTTAGAGTATCTAGAAAATCCTTAATAGTCGCTTCAGAGGAAATTCCCAAAAATCTGGAGGCATTTTCCTGAGTAATATTTCCCAAAATGCTGACTTGGTCGAGATATTTTACTGCATCACGGACACCTCCATCGGAAATATTAGCAATGAGTTCCAGAGCTGGTTTTTCATAGCTAAATCCTTCTTTATCGCAGATACTAGCGAGATGATTAGCGATTTCTTCTTCAGAAACTTTTTTAAAGTTGAAGACCTGACAACGGGAAACAATCGTATCAGGCACCTTGTGAATTTCAGTCGTAGCAAGAATGAAACACACATTCCCCTTTGGCTCTTCTATCGTCTTGAGCAAGGAATTGAAAGCACCTTTGGAAAGCATATGCACCTCATCAATAATGTAGATTTTCTTTTTGAGAGAGGTCGGTGGATAGAGAGCTTTATCCAAAATCTCTTCTCTAATATTGTCTACTCCCGTATGAGAAGCTGCATCAATCTCCACATAATCAAGGGAAACATTCGTGTTAATCGTAACACAATTCGCACACTCATTACAAGGATTCCCATTATGAGGGTTGAGGCAATTGATAGCTTTAGCTAAAATTCTAGCAGTCGTAGTTTTTCCTGTTCCTCTGGGTCAAGTCAAAAGATAATTCTGAAGATTATCTCTACTAGATTGCATTTTAGCTTCCAAAATTTCTCTGATAGCATGTTGTCCTATCATTCCATCTTCAAAGGTTTGAGGACGATATTTATTAGCAAGGGAAAGGGAGGTAGCCATACGTAATATAAAAAGAAAAAATAAAAAGTTAAACCTATTTCTTCATTGTAGCTTTCCTGATATTTTTTTCCAGTCGAAAATGAAGAAATATTTTTATAAAAAAATACTCTCTTTTAAAATAAAAATCAAAAAAAAATCTGACTTTTTTGAAGAATATTTTTTTAATATCTTAGAAATACTAATCCCCAACTGACTAAAAATTATAGTAAAAATCTTTCATTTTCTCTTGACATTTGATAGCAAATCAGTATATTAGAATCACCACAGAGGAAGAAAAAAACTTCTAACTGCAGGTACCAAAAAAACGGCGGGTATCCGCCACAAAAACAAAAAAATTATGATAAAAACAAGAGGAGATCCGAAACACTGACAACAGTGATAATAACGGATCAAAAAAAATTAAAAAAGAGATTAGCAGTAATCCAGTCAAAAGAGAGATTGGAACCTGCAAGAAAAAAAACAAAATCGGAATAAAAAAATGAAAGAAACGTTTTTTCTGCAGCTAGTTCGGGTACTATTAATCCCGCAGAAGCTCGGAGTAACAAATTCCGGCCGGACAGATCGCCCTTCTAAAAAATGGGTTTGAGTCTGCTGCCGACCTACCGACAACATTATAAGTATAAAACGCCGCCCGCGAATCCGTCCCCTCCAACGAAGTGAGGGCTTGGACACCGCGATGGCAAAAAAAATGCGAAATTGCCGATGAAAAGAGAAACATTAAGGGTTGCTCCAATACGGGGTGATCCTAGCTAGAAACTTATAAATGATCTAGCTAAATTAAAAAAAAATCCTTCTGCCCACCGGAAAAAAACGGGCGAAATTAAACGGCGATAGCGGCTTGTAGACAAGTATCGCTAGGGACGAAAACGAATGAAAAAAGAATTATCGATCCCCCGCCAACATCTGCCCCTCAAAAGGACGGAAGGTTATCACTCTCTCAGATCCCAAAAAACCCATTAATCCCATTACAACTATTTACAACTATCGGGAAGGGATTGAGAAGAGATACCCGCGATTGCGGGAAATGCCACGGAGTATTCCCGGGCAAAAATGGAACCGCATACGATCGATGCGGATCCGCAAAAAAAGCCGTAAAAAACAAATCCCAGCGGCAGGGTAAACCCTCGAATGTCATTATTCGAGGGTTTTCAATTTTTCCGGAGAAAAAACCACTTGATTTCCGAAAGAGGTTTAGATATAATCAAGGAAATAAAGAGAAAACTAAACAAAATGTCTAATCAAACAAAAAAACAAAAGAATGGAAACAAAATCAAAAACATGGGCTCCCTCCGCGATAGAGGAATTTAAAAGGATCATTCACAATAGCAAAACGAGTGAAGGATTCAATTATCCCTTTTGTGCAGTGGCATTAGAGTATGTCAGAGACGTGGCTAAGAATCAAGTATATCGCTTTACACTTGTTAGTCATAAAACAACTAATTTCTGTCCTTTATATGCTTATGATGTATATGCTTATGATGAGGAACAGGGAAATGATCTGTTTGTTTTAGCAGATAGAGATTGCTTAGCTTTTATACAAAATAATCTAAAAAATCAGGGCTTTCAATTTAGGGATCCATTTCTCTTTGATAGGGATAAAGCTCGTGTCAACCTATTCGAAAACCGCCCTGATGAATTTAGAATAGCAAATGCAATTCAATTAAAGTCCGTTGAGGAATTCCGTACGGAAATAGAAAAAGTGATGGCAATATTTGAGTAAAATTCTTGGGAGGTATCTTTGCCTCCCTTTTTCTATTCAGCTTTTTCTAGTGCTTTCTCCAATTTTCCAAATACCCTCTCAAACTCCTCAGGAATAGGAGCGGTAATATCAATGACTTTCTCCGTATGATCCACAAAACGATAGTTCCGACAGTGGAGCAATTGCCTCTGAATATGTAGCAGGCTATTGAATTTTCTATTGATTACAGGGATCCCATAAATCAAATCTCCAAGCACAGGATAGCCTTCACTCGCGAGATGTACGCGAATTTGATGCATTCTTCCCGTGTGGAGTTTCACTTTCATCAAGGAAATCTGCCCTAATTCCGCGTGAAAAATCGTCTTCAAGGTAAAACACTCCGTCTTAGAAGCCATCCCTTTCGGATTAAGTACCATTTGTGCACGGTCAAATTTCTCACTATAGCTTTTCTCAATCGCTTTATCGATGATAAAATGTTGAGGTGGATTTCCGCTCACCAACGTGATATAGGTTTTATCGATTTCCCTTTCTCTAATAATTTGGTTGAGAAATTGCAATGCTTCATAATTCTTCGCACCGATCAGTACTCCTGAGGTGTCTTTGTCGAGTCTATATCAGAAGGACGGTTTGAACGTCCCTTGGGCATAGTCTTTTGCATAGATTTCCAAGTAATCATTCATCGACAGGTCGTTCCAGTGATTATTGCTTTCATGGGCAACTACCCCTGCAGGTTTATTAAACGCTATCCAATTACTATCTTCAAAAAGAATCAAAGGCTGAATGTCCTCTTTGGTCAGTTTTTTTATTTTTCTTTCTTTGCCTGTGAGATGAGTGGAGGTATCTTTTTTTCCGAGAAGTTCGTCAGGAATCAAAATCTCATCGCCGATTTGGAGACGATCATCTTGATGTCCTTTTCTGCCATTTACTTTGATGTCGCCTTTTCTGATTCGGGAGTAGATGTCAGAAAGTTTCACTTCTGGATAGGTTTTACATCGTTTCCTTAAAAAGCGATCAAAGCGTTGGTTAGCGGTGGAGGAATCTATGGTGAGTTGCATGGAAAAAAGGATGGAGTAAAGTACCCACGAGTATGCAGATTCGCTTCTCTTTTTCCAGTGGAAGTTATTAATTACAAGTCGAAATGCACAGGTTAAAGAAGATGGAGGTTCGTGCTATGAAATACTTCCCGTGAAGTCCTATATCATAGTGCTTTCCTAGGCTTACTATTGATATAGGTCTCT
>JAISKI010000051.1 GCA_031261265.1 Candidatus Peribacteria bacterium | reverse complement strand
TTAGTTAATCATTTGTTATTTTTTCAGTTTTTTTAGGGATTGACTCGATTTTCAATGTTGATTTTTCCATATCACGAAAATATATCTATCTTTTTATAACTTTGAATTTCCTATATACAGAACAAAAACACCCTTAGGTCACTCCTAGTGAGGTGTTTTTTTTATTTTTATGTATCTCGTCATTCAGAGTCTCCTTAGACTCCTGTGCTTCAAATTCCTCAGACTCCCCTCTCGCTCGGAAAGGCTTGCTCAAAATTTTCGTAGAGCTCAGGATCCACTTTCATTTCTAATCAAGGGATGAAGTCTGTCCCAAATTGTTTTTCTCCTCGTAGATAGGGGAAGAATTCCAACTGAGTCAGCCTCGTAAACGCAGGAATTTCTATGAGAGAAGAGGTATAATTGTAGAGTTGCATGAGATATTCTCCTCTGTAATCACTATCAAAAATAGCAACATTATTGGCGACCATCAACCCCGTTTTAGTGGGAAGAGAACTCCTCGCATAGAGTTTGGATCCTCGCCCTTGAGGGAGAAAGGTTTTGATCCCCGCTCCGATTTTTAAAATTTTTCAAGGCTCGATACTAAAGCCCTCTTTACAGACCAAGTCCCAGCATACAGAGCCAGGAGTTCATTTGACGGGAAGGAGTCTTTCCTCATAGGTACAGATAAGGATCTTTTGCATCTTAATTGGGAAGAAGAGATAAATCAATTTCGCTTCGTGACTTTACTTTATATACTCCAGGATAACGTTCTGATGACCATTTCCGATTTCGAGGATTATCGAGAAGAAAACAGGGAATAGCGTTTTGAACTAATTCCTGAGCAAAATCCAGACTATCATCTACCATCATTTGGATGCCTGCCTGCTTGCAGAGCATGGATTTGGGGAGTTCATGATCCGTATTGTGATTAGCAAAGATAAAATCCTCAAAAATCCCAGGAAAATGCTGATGTACTCGCTCTTGGGTTCTTTCCTGAAATTGGCTTGATCTGCCTGTCACTACGATCAGGGTATGTCCTGCTGATTTCCATTCTTGGAGTTTTTGAAATGCTCCAGGAACGGGCTGAATATTTCGAAACTCCTCCGACGCAAAGAGATGATTGAAGCAGTCCACTGAGGTGGGTTTATCCATAGAAAGTTTTGGAATTTCATAGAGTTCATAAGAGGTAATATCCTCCTTCACGATATGTTCCTCACTAAATGGGGGGCGTTTCAAGAGAGACTGCATGGTTTCACTGAGGACATCATCACAGTCAATTCAAATAATTTTTACCATCAACTTATCGGTTAGGGGATAAAGGAAGTACTACACCTCAGAGAGGGTCACTCCCTCATAATACCATTGCAAAATATCTTCAGCTTTCAGCCCTTTTTTGGCGAGGTATTCAGCACCTTTTCCAGAGAGTCCTACTCCATGTCCCTCGAAGGATTTACAGGTAGAAAAATCATAAGCTGAAACTAAATAAGGGGTGTCTTTCCATCCTCGCTTTTCTTCTGCCGATAAGGTAAATCCCGCTGAACAGGAGAAATACGGCAAAATTGGCAATTTCCCATCGTAGAGCACAATCTGATTTTTCGTAGCTTCTAGTGCCTGATACCGTTTGGTAAGGGTTTTTTCTGCTCCAGCTCCGACATATTTTTGAAACATTTCTGGACTATCAATCGCTGAATAGCTAGAAAAAGCAGGGATACTGGGATGAACATTTTTCTTTTCTAGATAAAATAAAGCATAATTTTTGGCGATCAGTGCCATGACTTTATTTTTTTCTAGGGACTCTTGGTCATTGGTCTCTACTACACCTTTGAGGTAATCCGTAAAAGGAAGCTGATTGATCACAACGGGAGCTTCAAGGGTTTTCCCTGCTAGCGTTTGATAGGTTTCCTGATGGAAAATCAGAGAGCCACGGAAGGTATTTCGAGGGATGCCTGCATAGGATTTACGCGTGTAATTAGCGATAGTAATCAATCCCTCATGGGGAGATGCAATCACTTCGTTGACGATGTAGGATTTGTCAGCTAAAAGAATTTTTATTCCCTGAGGAGTGAAGGTAATTTGAGCTTTCGGCTGAGTATAAGCGGTATCTCCGATTTGGAAAGTACAATTTTTTTCACAGGTGATATCGAAGGTTTTATATTGGGTAGTCAATTCGTAGAGGAGAACGGAAATGGGTTTTAAAAGCAGATTTTTAATCTCTGGAAGCGTGTAGCTGTAGGTCAGTTTATTGGTGAAGTTGGTGGCCTTTGGGAGCGTGCCTGTGTATTTAGAACGGGCAGTTTTGATCATAGCGGTAAAGACTTTTGGGCTCGCCTGTTTGAGCTTAAGTAATTTGGAGAAGCTCGTGGAGGAAGAGAGGGTATTTGAAGGAGGCGTAATCGAAGGAGCAGGCTTGAGGGTGGGTTTTGCAACTGCAACATTTATGGCTACTTCGGAGGGAGCCGTTCCTTTGAGTCTTTTTCCGACTTCTGTCCTAATATACGGGAGCAGAATATGCAAAGACTCTCCAGGGCAAGCAGTGGCTGCGATATCCCCGTGTCCCACGATAGTAGGAAGTGTTTTTGCAGTGATGTAGGGAGAAGTAGTAGAAAGCTGAAAATAGGGTGCCGTAGCAGTTGGATCAATGTCATATTTCTTCGCCAGAGCGGTTAGTAAATCAGTCAAAGCATTGATTTGGGCTTGAGTGGGTTGAGTTTCTTCAAAATTTCCGAGCAGAGAGATTCCTACGGTCCCGACATTATTATTAGCAGCATGCATTCCTACTGCCCCTTCTCCTCCTGCACGTCCTTCATAAATATTTCCGAGATGATCAATAAGGAAATTGTAGCCAATATCTCCGAAATCTCTGGTCAAGGTATGGTATCTGTAAATTTGCTGAATTGCTACTTTTATTTGCTCCTCATTTCGATCGGTACTATAAACAGTCGCTGTATGGTGTACCACGAGTTTAGTTTTATGGTTTTGGATTTGATCAGGATAAATCAGCGTATGTCCATCCAAAGTGGCATTAGTACGGGTGTAGCTCCGATCATTGAGAAAATTTTTCTTCATGTAAGCAGCTCTCTCTGAAGATTCTTTGGCAACTTTTTCTGCTGCTTTTTTCTGGGCATCGGTTTGAGGTTTTGGAGTCGTAGAAGAAGGTGGATAAGAATCCCTGAATCTGATGGATTCGTTGGCTCCCCATTCTGCACGAGTAATCAGATCAATCCCTGGTAAATCTCGCTCTTTGGCAAAGGTAGTAGTACCGATATTACAACCTGCAACTACAAAAAAAGCTAGTACATAAGCTAGGGAATGTCAGAGTTTTTTCATTAGGGATAAAGAAAGAGATAAACGATCTGAGTATAGTTATTTGGAAAGCAAAAAGCAATGAAAAAAAATGCTTATTAATTACAAGTCGAAATGCACAGGTTAAAGAAGATGGAGGTTCGTGCTATGAAATACTTCCCGTGAAGTCCTATATCATAGTGCTTTCCTAGGCTTACTATTGATATAGGTCTCT
>JAISKI010000050.1 GCA_031261265.1 Candidatus Peribacteria bacterium | reverse complement strand
AGAGGTAGATTATTTTACCTTTATGTTTTGAAAAAATGAAAAAGTGAACCTTATCATTTGTAGCTGTACTGAGCCTTTTCCTTATTGGAGTATTGGTTTATCAATACACTCCTAATTTTTTGGAGGAGATAGTTTTGTGGGATATTCTAGAAGAGGGACAGATAGAGAATCTCCCAGATGAAGAGGAGACTGATGAGACTGGAGAGGTGACTGACCCTACCAGTGATATTGCTGACTCTGATGAAAATGAAGATGCAAAGGCTGACAGAGAGGACACTGATGAAACTCCTTCTCTTGAAGTGGAGCTACCAACATCAGAAGAACTACCAACACTACAAGAGGAAGTAGTTCAGCAGAATAGAGTGGAGGTAATGAATTCCACAAATCCCGTAGTGACCTTAGTGTGAAGTGGAGAAATGACTATTGAGGTATACGGAAATTTTATTGACCCTGGGGCAAATTGGACAGATACTGACGGTGGAAGCGGACAGATATTTCCAGAACGCGGGTCTATCGATTGGTACACTTCAAGCAATGAAATGCTTGTAAAGCTTGACGCTCTGAACAAGGACGGACTCGGCGACGGCGAGCGTGATTCTGCACAGGTAAACATTTGGAAAAACCTTGCACCTGATACTACTTCTGCTGGAAACACAGATTTCAATCTATCAAATGTAATAGATAATACCAGTTCGCTCTATATGAACGGAACGAATAGCAATATCGTTTCATCTGCCCCCCTGAGCTTCACAGGACACGACTCCCTTTCTGTTGAAATAGTCTTTAAGCCAGAGAACATAACTGCTGTAGGCATGTTGTTCGAAAATGGAACGGCGTGGAACAGTTCTGATGGTGGCTTTGGAGCAGTATACAATACAACATCATCCGGTGCCCCTGATGGCCTGGGTATAGTTCACACTAACTATAATGCTAGTCCTTCGCGTGCTAGCTTTCCCGCTAATTATGCGTGGAACAACACTAGCACTTACCAAACGCATACCAATATCTATACAATAGTCGCAGACCCTGACGGAAGACAGGTTTATATAGGCGGTGAAAAAAAGACTCTCATACCAACATCATCCTCTACTGGGACACTGTCAGGAGCAACACCAGGTGGCGGAACATTCGGTTCTGCTCCCCTGAATTTCTTTATTGGCTCAAGGGCTGACTCAGGTTTTAGAGTGAAAGGCGAGATTCTGGCACTCAGGATTTACGGCAAAAAACTCTCCGCTAGCGAAGTCTGCCAAAATGCCTGGGCTGATTACTATCGCTTCGACACGGGTGTTGCACCAAGCTGTACAGACCCTTTTGATATCGCCATAAATGGCACAGTAGATACGAATATCATAGGGGAGTATGTTTTGACCTACATAAAAGTAGATAGTACGGGGAATATAGGGAAAGCATATAGGACAGTGTATGTCGTAGATACTACACCACCAGTTCTGACAATAAATACAGGTACGGATAGCATAGATATGTATAGTGGACGAACCGATGCGGGAGCAGAGTGGAGTGATAATTACGACACGGGTACAGGAATAGTATACGCCTATTCAGGGACCGTGAATACAGGCGTAGCAGGTAGCTATCAAGTGGACTATTGTCGAGTAGATACAAATGGTAATACGGGATATACAAGTAGAACGGTAATCGTACAAGATACAGAACTACCAATGATAACACTAAGTGGAGCGAATCCACAGTATATCGAAGTAAATACAGCATATGTAGAATTAGGAGCAAGTGTACAAGATAATTACGATACGGGACTGATAGCGACAATAGACGCAAGTGAGGTGAATACGAGTGTACTGTGAACCTACTATGTGTACTATACGGCACAAGATAGTAATGGAAATAAAGCGTTAACAGGAGAGAGAACGGTGATAGTGCAAAAAACTCTTATTCCTATTACTCCACCAATAACGAGCGGCGGAGGTGGAGGAAAATCTCTCGCAAAAGATAATTGTCCTGATGGCGATTTCTCTTCTTCCTACTATGACAACACCTGTGATAGTTCGCCTTTGCGAGGAGGTGAAGTAAACCAAGAGCATAATGTAGCAGAAGAAAAAAGCCTTTACAAAACTGCTTACGAATGGGGTAACGACTACGGGATCACCACCGTTTCTATCTATGAAGAAGCAAGGATTTCTGATGCTATCCTCAGACAGGAAATGGCAAAAATGATCTCTACGTATGCTATTAAGTTACTCAATAAGACTCCTGATCCTGATAAAGTAGCATGTGCTCAATTCCAAGATGTTTCTGAGGTTCCAACAGAACTGCAACCGTATATCATTCAATCCTGTGAACTTGGTTTAATGGGAATGGATGGTGATGGTGTTGGAATTCAAGAAAACTTCTTCCCTAAAAACTCTATCACCAGAGCGGAAGTAGGTACTATCCTTTCTCGTTTATTACGAGGGACTACGTATGCTACCCAAGAAGGTGATGAAACCTACTATACTAGACATTTACAAGCACTGAAAAAAGCAGGAATTATGAACTTTATCTCTAATCCTGAGATGCTTGAACTCAGAGGGAATATCCTCTTGATGCTCTGGAAGAGTGTGACATGAAAATAGGAGGATTTTTTTAGACAGCCCCCTCTCCCGTCGTCCTAAACTTAGCTCGTCCTCCTCCTTCTCCCCCTGGCAGGGGAGTCCGCAACAAAAGTTTCTATCGTCATGTTAAATATAGGCATAATGTTACTTTTGTGTGGTTATTTTCATAAAAATTGGTCAAGAACTTTAAGTTTTCTCTTCTTTTTTAATCATCTATGTAAATTAGCTTTCTGTTTCACATGAGAAAATGTAGATTCTATGCTGTTTGTTGTATTTGGAATGTCTATAATTCATTCATAATCTTTGTAGGTATACAAATACTTTAAATTTCTATTTAAACTTCTATAAGCTTTAAGTGTCCTGTTATGAACTAACTTATTAGCATCGTTTCTTTCGCTTAAAAAAGATTTATTTCTTCTATACCAATCATCTAATCGTTGTTTGATAGTTCTCATACTAAAATTTCAAATACTATTTCATATTTCTTTTAGCTCTTTATTAGCTTCGACTCTAGGATTTTGTGTTAAATATCTCTTCATTATCTGCTTCTGATGAAAATGACACATTTGTGTCGGTATTTCTCAAAATCATCACAATATTCATTTCTTTCAATCACAAACTATCGCCTTGATAACTCGTCAATTCTTTTGCAACTCTTTTACTCAATCCTTATATGCTTGGTTTGTCTCTCGTGAAACTTCTTTCCATAATATATTTTTCTTCAGTTCATAACTCCTAAATACCATTATTCAAAACTTCCTTCACCAATAAGTTGTATCTATGATTAACACCGTTCCTTGAGGTGTTAACTCTTTTTTTTAATCTCAAAACTATCTAGCTTCTTCTTAATTGTAGTAATACTAATTCAATATTCTTCTGAAAGTTGTTGATATGTCTGTTTTCAATGGGTATATTTATCCCATAGCTCTTCAGTATTTACTTTATGACTGCTGTTTTGAAACACATATCAGCAAAAAGTGCATTTATACCTTTGCTTTCACCTCATATTCCCATCTTTTTTGATTCTTTTAGATTTACACTTTTTGCATACTTTTTTACTCATCTTATAAAAAAATAGGAGATAAAGTAGTTATATACTACTAAATCTCCTTGTTTTAGCCACACAAAAGTAACATTATGCCGGGTCGGAAGAGGGGGTTGTTAACCAAGAAATCCTCACTGCCTACCAACGGGCATTCTCTCACAACATCACTACCCTTGCCCCACTCGAAGCTGCCAACCCTGATGGAACCGTCATCCGTGGACATCTCGCTAAAATGGTCGTAAACTATGCTCTCAACGCCCTCTGACGAACCTTACCTGAAAAAGTCCCTTCCCACTGTCACCGAAAAGATGGTGCTAATGCTTGGGAATCCCAAGAAATGAAAGACTATGCTGTGAAAGCTTGTCAGCTAGGACTTATGGGGATGGATATGGACTACTTCCAACCCTATGCAATGGTAAGCCGTGCTCAATTTGGAACGGTACTCTCAAGATTACTCTATGGTAATTTGTATGCAGGTGGAAAGCCGTATTATGCTAAACATCTGCAAGCCTTAAAAGGAAATTGAATTATGACCCAAGTAGACAACCCAGAAGCAAGAATGGAACTGAGACAACGAGTTCGATTGATGCTGATGAGAAGTGCAAAATAATTAAGCATTAAGTAGGAAAGCTTCCTGAGAAATTGGGAAGCTTTTTGTCAAAAAAATAAAAATATCTTGCAATAGAGAATTAGATTTCTACTCCTGACTGAGAAGTAAGAGTAGAAGCATAGTCGTATACAAAACCCTACCTCTTCTCCACCACATAAATTACCCTTCCAATATCTCCTTCAAAGAGGCTATAAAAATATTCAGAAATCAGCTGTAATTTCCATGTTTTGCATACTTCGAGGAGGACAGCTTTTTCTTCAGCGTTTTTCTGCTTCATCAAGATAAATCTTCCTCCTTTTTTCAAGACACGATAACTCCAAGGAATCAACTTATCTACATACGCTACACTGCGAGCTGTGATGTAGTCGAAAAGCTCTTTTCTTTCTTCCACTCTGCCTCGAAGTACTTCAGCATTTTTGATTTTTAATTCTGCGATCATTTCGTTGACAGCAACGGTCTTTTTCTTCACACTATCAATTCCCACAAAACTTACTTCAGGATTCGTTATCGCCAAGGGGAGTAAAGGAAATCCCCCTCCTGTACCCACATCAGCTACTAAAGCTCCTGTAGGGAAAGAGATCACCTTATTTACTTCCAAAGAATCCTGAATATGTTTCACCAAAACCCCCTCTTCATCACGAATGGCGGAGAGGTTGAGTTGGGTATTTTTCTTTAGAAAAGTGTGGAGGAGGGGAGTTCGATCTGGAGAAATAGTCATTACAGTGCAGATACGAAATAAGATTATTTTACCTCTGCTACTGCTATTTTCCCATCATGTTCAACTTTCGTGATCACTACCTTGAGATGTTGTCCCACTTTATAGTGAGCGGTCAGCGAACCTACAGGCTTATTTGCCAAGTTCGTCACATGGAGGAATCCTGATTTTCCCTTTGGTAAACGGATAAACATGTAAGAATCTTCCACTTTCCCGATTTCTCCATCAAATTGTTGTCCGACTTCTAAATCAGTTACGATTTCCAATATCAAAGCTTTCGCTTTATCAATCATTGCTTGATCAGGGTGGGTAAGATAGCAGGTTCCATCGTCTTCAAAATCGATTTTAATATTATCACATTGTTCAATGATCTTATTGATCACATCTCCACCTTTCCCGATCACATCTTTGATTTTTTCTGGATCAATCGTGAACACATGAATTTTTGGTGCATATTTCCCAACTTGAGCTCTTGGTGCAGGCAGAGTTTCCAACATTACATCCATAATCTCATTATATCCTGTGAAAGCCTGATCAATTGTTTCAAACACAATAGAAAGCGGAATTCCTTTGAGTTTAGTATCGAGCTGGATAGCAGTAATTCCTTCACGCGTTCCTGCTACTTTGAAGTCCATATCTCCGATAAAATCTTCGGTTCCCATCAAATCATTCAACACTAAATGTTTCGTAATATTCCCTGCTTCATCGTGATCAGTGAAAAGTCCCATCGCAATTCCTGCTACAGGTTTTTTTAGCGGTACTCCAGCATCCATCAGAGAAAGCGTAGAACCACAAACGGATCCCATTGACGTTGAACCTCCAGAGGAAAGACATTCTGATACGACTCTGATCGTATACGGAAATGTTTCTTTGTCAGGAATCATTCTTTCCAAAGCCTTTTCAGCCAGTCTTCCGTGTCAGATTTCTCTTCTTCCTGTTCCTCTAATTCCTTTAGCCTCTCCCGTAGAGAAAGGTGGGAAATTGTAGTGATGGAAGTATCTCTGTTGTACATCATCATTTTCCATATCATCCAAAATAAGATATTCCTTTGGTCCTCCAAGCGTCACCGTTGAAAGTACCTGAGTATCTCCTCTTCGGAAAAGTCCCGTTCCATGAGTTCTTTCAAAAAGTCCTGTTTCACAGTACAAAGGACGAATATCCAATTGGGTTCTGTCATCCACTCTCTTTCCTGTGTCCAGAGTTCTCCCACGAATAAAGTATTTCGTGGCGTTGAAAAATGCCATCTTAACTTTCGTTTCTGAGTATTCAGGAGCATTTTCATCTGCTATTTCCGCTTTGAAATGTTCTACACAGGCTTTTTCATATTCGTTGAAAAGATCATTGAAAGATACTTTGGTATTTCCTGTCATCGCCTGGAATTTTTCTGCTCCCAAGAATGTATGTACAGCTTCTTCCAATTCATGAGAGGGTTTATTAAAGGTCACCTCTTTAGTAGAAATAGAAAGCTGAGCTAAATATTGCGTCTGAAAATCACAACTGCGATCGATTTCTTCCTGACCAATCTTAAATGCTTCTTTCATCAGCTCTTTACTCACTTCGTTAGATTCGTCCTCAATCATATTAATGGTACCTTTTTTCCCCGCTACTACCAAATTCAATTCAGCTTTATCTAACTGTGCGTGAGTGGGATTCACTACAAAAGCACCATCTACGTAAGCGATTTGAGTAGCTCCGACAGGTCCATCAAAGGGAATCCCAGATGCCATAATAGAGACAGAGGTCCCAATAATAGAAATTACTCCAAGCGGGTAATTGGGATCCATTGCCAAAGGAGTGGAAGTAATCACTACATCATTGATCATCCCTTTTGGGAACATAGGTCTCACCGCTCTATCAGTGAGTCTGGCATTGAGAATTGCTTGGTCAGAAGCACGTCCTTCTCTTCTTCTGTAGGCAGCACCACCGATTCTTCCAGCAGCTGAAAAACTTTCTCTCATCTCTAACATTAGAGGTAAGAAATCGGTATCCAGACTTTTAGGCTCTTTGGCCATTACGGTAGTGAAAAGTACTGCGGTGTCCTGAAATTTTACCGTGATTGCAGCATCAGACTGCATTGCGAGTTTCCCTTGGTCGAAGGAAAGGGTTTTTCCCGCTCGTTCGAAACTATTTTGAGTTTCGTTGAATTGTTTTCTTGTGGTTGGCATGAAAAAAGGTAAAAGTATAAAATACTGAAGGAGAAGAGGCAGAGGAAACTGATTATAAGAGAGATCTTAAAACCCCTGTTATAATCATCTTCCCAACTGATCCCTTTCCCTCCAACGCAATGACTATAGTGTTTTTATCTGAAAAAGCAAAAGAAAAACCCTTTCTTTATTCATCCAGATTTTTTTCTGCTTCTTGAAAAATTTTATATCGATAGCTGGTAAAGAATGCTTCAAAAATTCCGTTGATATACGTGATGATGAGTAAAAGTGCTATTATGATAATTCGGATGAGCGTTTCTACTCGGGCGTGATCAATGATGTTGAAAAATACTGCAACATAGATGAGTCCTAGTGGAATCCCTACAAGGATAGCCGCATTAATGAAAAATCTGAGTGTTAATAGCATTTCAAAGATCACTCCTTTAAACGTTAATCCGATATTGGCGATGGTAAGAGAAACACTTTTTTTAAAGGCATCAAAGACCGGAAGATTATGGATAACGATGTAATATTTGATATAAGATCGAAAGAAAATAGTGAAAAGGGAAAGAATCCCCCAAATTATGAGAATAATTTTAACCACGATGTTATCTAGGATCCCCATTACTCGCATTCTGGTGGTGATGGTCACGATCGTATACATTCCGAGGAATGATCCTAATGATTTGTATTCCATCATCGGAAAAAATTTTTTTAGTCCTTTGTGAATAGAAGAAGATAGCCTTTTTTCTTGATCTTTGATAGAATAAATAATTGTTGCTTCTCCGATAGGGTAGATCCAAAAGTAGCCAAGGACTACAATGAGGATAAAGCTGATAATAATTCGTCGAATGTTGAGCTCTTGAATGGTATTGAAAAGGTAAAGCATTGCCTCAGAGGTATCAATCCCTGCTTCGTATTTCATCTTGATACTTCCATTGAAAAAATAGGTGATGAGATAGGTACGGTAAATGGTATGTCCAAAGGTCATGAAAAAGGCAACTCTGATGAGTTTTGGATGTGCAAGGAGGATGGCGATAGAATCCTTTATAATAGCTTTAATCATTAACTTCCCAAGAACGCAGAGGTAAATATTTTCATGATAGCATAGGCAAAACTGATGACCAAAATTCCTTTGATAGCGAATTCAATTGCGGTATTCCCTTCACTGGTTTTTCCGCCAAAGATATTAGTGGCATATTTGTATCAGGCAAAGATGATCATTCCTGCTCCGATTACGAGTCCAATTTGAGAGATAAATTTGACTAAATAGACGATGTACTGGAGGATCGTGTTTCGTGTCATGACTCCTGTGGCTAAAGCCTCTCCAAGTTTTCCATCTTTTTCATATTCTACTGCTTTATTGTTGTAGTTATCTCGTACTTTCCCAGCCTCTTCTCCTATTCCTTTTACGTCTTGATTGAGCTTTTCAGGCTTTTCAACCTCTGGCAAAATAGAGTAGCCAGGGTTTGGTTGTTGTGCAAAAAGTGCTCCGAAAGCGAGGAGGGGGAGTGTTCCTATCAGGAGGAGTGTTTTTGTAAAGAGGGAAGGTTTCATGGTTTGTAGAGGTGAAAAGAAATAAATATTATGAGCAGATTGATATGAGTTTCGGAACAGCTTTTACTACTCTTGTTCGACTGATTTTTGATCGTTGGATCATGGATTGAAGGTCGGTTAATCTTTTATTGAGGTAGGTGTTTGCAAATTCTTTGATAGTGTAAGTGAGTATCTGATTGCTTTTTTTGATGGAGACATTTTTTACATAAAAAGTTTCTGTATTGAGCCTCATATTGATCAGGTTTGTACAACGAACCCCATTGAGAAGTTGGGATTTTGTATCAGAAATTGCTTTTGCATTAGTATCTCACCTAAAGAGAAAGTAGAGGTATCCCACTAGATTACAAGTATTTTTGTATCTTTCACCAAGTGTTCGATTTTCATAGTTTTCAAGTTTCTCTTTATTTGCTCCTGTGGTCATTTGTGTGGTGTAATAGTTGGCATCTTCAGCTGAGTTTTGCTCAAATCCCACTAGGAGATTATTACTATTAATTGCTCGATATTTTTCGTAAGGGGTGGTAATTATTCCAGGGGTGGTGCCTTTTTCTCCTTCCATGATTTTAGTGATCTCTTCTCTCCGTTCTTGTCCCTTGGGGTCGAGTTGTGCTTGATCACTTATATTCCCATCTTTTATTCCATCTAATCTTCTCATGGTGATGTCGAAAAGGTGATCGTAGAGGTAGTAGGACTTTGGGGCGTTGGTAGGAAGTGAGGCTTTATCTGTTTCACAGCTCTTGGGGTTCCCAGTTTTAAACTCTGTATTTGTACAGCAATTTGCTTTGAGGTTGAGAAATGCCGCATTAAGGGAAGCACTATCTATAATACTTTCGTGATTACTGGGGATTGTTGCATTGGTTCGTTTATTTTTTACGAGAGTGAAGCTTCCATTTTCTGTATAGATATCTCTCACAATATCACAATCTCCTGGATATTCCACTGCAAAAACTCCGCTTCACATTAGCAGACCTGTTCCTATTCAGAGTAGGGAGAGCAGTATCTTATTTGTCATTTAGGGGAGGATTACAAAAGATTAAATGAGATTATAAAAGACTATGGATTTTTGTTTCTTTTTCAAAGGGATTTCTGTATTTGAGATTCTTTGGTTGTTCTGTTATTGTTCTGTTATTGTTCTTTATCAAAGGGAGCAACCTTTATAGCTATTTCGATAGTATTTTCTGAAAGGGCACTCTCTTTTAAGATATAGGAGATGGTTTGATTAGAAGGATTGTATTTGTAGGTTCCAATCAGATTTTTTTCTGTGTAGATTTGTCCATCTGGAGCGACGAGCAGAATATTTTCTCCGTTTCTGTGAATGGCTTTCCCTTTATTGTACCTTCCGAAATACTCATCATTGATACTCGTGATGGTGTACTTTGGAGCAATGACATTTACGAGTTCTTGAGGGGGGAGAGTGATATTGAAGATGAGTTCCCCAGCTGTGGTAAACACTTGGATCAAGAGAGAATTTCCAGAAGTGATCACTTTGAGAGAAACCTTATTTTTTCGGTCGTCTTTGATGGTGATCTCTCCTGTTTTAGGATCAATTTCTGCAATGATTTGATCAGCTTTTGAGTAGAGAGCGATTTTATCATTAAGTTCGTAATAGTTTCCTTGAATTTCTGTTTGTTTTGGTTGTAGAGTATAATTCTCGGTTTGATTTGGCTTTGAAATGAGGTTCGTCCAGTAGCTATTTCTGTTTTTTTGGAAGGTGACGTTTCCTTCATCAATATCCTGGGAAAGTTCTGCGGTGATGACAGCTTGTGTGTCTGTGGATTTCTCGATATTGGTAATGGTGATGTCTGGGAGATCGATAGCTAGTGTGATGTCTTTTGTGGTAGTATTTCCAAAGTGATCTGTAGCAGAGAATTGGTACTGTTGGCTTTGAGCTCCTGTGAAGAAGAGATTATTGATACTGATCGTTCCGCTTTGAGCTTGGAGTTCTACCGTTTTGAGGGTTTCTCCTTTAGCTTTTATCTCCATTTTAGTTAGGAGGACATTGTCGGTTCGATTAACTATGAGATTATAGTGTGTACCTACAAATCCATCTAAAGTATCTCCTTCGCTGACAGTTTCTTTAGTACTACTCCTATAGAGTGAGGCAATCCCTTCTGGTCCTTGGTCATCTCCAATGATCTGTTTTCCAGCTACGAGTTGATTTGATCGAGGGGAATTGATTTCGAGGACTCCTTTTGTTTCTGAGAGGGTAGCTATTCTAGCATAGTTCCGTTTTCTTTCGATGTTTTCTATAATGAGATTGATACTAGTTTGGTTGGGATCGAAGTATCTAATTTCTCCGATAAGTCTGTTTTTTGTAGCTTCTTTTAGTGCTGGAGTGGCTCGATTTTGTATTTCGTTGGTGATTAGGCGGGTGAGTTTCGGAGTAGGGAAAGCGAGCTGAGCTCCTGTGATTTCTGTTCCTTTAGGGAGGACAAGAATGTAGGTTTCTATCAGATTTTTATTAGTATCTTCTTTTTCTGGAGAATAATCGATTCTGTCGGTGAGTTTAATAAGATATCCATCGACATTAGTCTCTCGAGATGGTCTTCGAGAAAAACTGATCGAATCAAAGGTTTGTCCTCTGATTGCAAAATTCTTAACCTCTTCATGGGTGTCGGCTATTTTGAGTTTGGTATCTTTATCAAAGGTGAGTCGAGTTTCTTCGTTAGGGAGTTGATCGATTTTTTTTGTGTAGAATTTTGTATTTTTAGGAGCCTGTCTACTGAAGGTTGCATTTTGTTTTCCGTATTTGATGTAGACATTATGTTCATCTCGAAGGATCATGTCTTGAGTATTATCTTTATTGAGGTCGGTGAGATAGTATTGATTTCCAATGCTTTTTGTGTTCTCTGCTGAATAGACGACTTTAGTCAGACTTTTCCCATCTTTGGTTGGGCTAAAGATTCCGTTTATATAGGCAGATGGGTCAATTTGACTGCTTTGGTTATTGGCAGTGGAGGCAGTGGTAGGTCCTGCAGTAAGCTGTCTATTTGTGGTAATTCCTTCTGCCTTGGTAATGAGTGTAGTTTGCTGAGCAGGTTGTAGTCTCTGATAGAATCCTGCAATTTGCTGTTTGAGATTGGTCAGATTGCTTTTATTGATTTGATATTCTTCAGAGGTCATGTTGAGCTGTGTTGGAGTACTTCCGTTGATTTCCTCAAGGAAGGCGTTAATGATGGGAGCTTTATTTTCGAGAAGTATTTTGTAAGGGTTTTCTGCGGTGGTGATCAGCTTTTCTGTCTCTGGAGATACGGTGAAGAGATTAAAATTGAAAGCAAGATTTGTGGTTGCTTCGTTGGTGATTTCTTTGGATTCTGGAGCATTGCTTTCTCTCGTATTGAGCATTGCAAGGAAGTCTTCATAGGAAGATTCTAATTCACTTTCAGAAAGATTGATAGCAAGGAGTTTATTTTGTTCTTCATCGATGAGGTCTGTGATTTGCTGGTGGATCTTTGTTATATCTTGTTGATTTGGTTGGATATCGCTTGGAGTATTGATGGTAGTAGAAATGGTTTTGATTTTTTGGAGGGTTGTATTATCTGAGCTTGCTTGATTGGTAAGGTTTGTGAGAGCATTTTCGAGCCTTTGTTTTGCTTGTGGATATTCTACATAGTTGATCTCTTCACTGGTTTGTGCTATCAATCCCTCTGCTGTATCGATATTTTCTTGTGCTCGAGAGGTTGCTTTTGTACTCAGATTATTGATAGAGGTAGTGACGGTATCCAAGAAATCATAAATAGTTGAAAAGCTGAATTGTACATTGGTTTGAGCAGAGATTTCAAAGTCAAATCCATTAAGCTTTGGTTTTCCAGCTTGAATATTGGTCAAGTCTAAAATTCTATCAAAGTATGGCACTTCATAGGTTCTTTGAGTGAGCTGTTCAATTTTTGCTTTTACAGATCCTTCTCCTACGAGTCCTATTCCTTGTTTTACGATACAGAGAATACGTCAGACTTTTTCTACTAATTTTATACTTGCTTCAAATTTGCTAGGAATCTCTGGGAGTTTTGGAGCAGGAGGAAGGATGGGAAGTTCAAGTTTGATGTTTGGGATAAAAGAGGGCAACTCTGGTAAATGAGGAGGACCAGGGAGCTCTGGAATATTTGGCAAATGGAGGTTGATATTTTTGAAAAGAGCTGATAGATCCAGATTAAATTCTACTATTGGAGGGGTTGGTAAATTAGGAATATTTGGGAGATCGACTTTTGCTGGTTGAAAATTAAACACTGGCAACAGAATATCTAAACTTACATTTAGATCTGAAAAATCGATAATGATATTCGGAATTTTAAAGCTTGGAATCTGAATAATTGGAAGCTGGATATTGAAAAGTTTACAGAGAATAGAGAGTTTACAAGAATATTGATCGTAGGTGTCATTGGTACATGTTGAACATTTTTGCGACCAGTTTGTAGAAAAATCTACAAGAAGTTGGTAGGTCTTGATTACGTTCATTACGAGAATAATTGCATCGACATAGCTGGAAAATCTATTTGCATTTGTGGTCATCCAAAAGGAGAGATAACCAAACAGATTATTCACTAGGGCAGAAATTTCTGCCATATATCTATCAATCACGTGAATCCATTCATATAATTCAAAAGGGAAATTTCTATATTCTTGGAGGGTGAGAATATTCTGATTAATTTGGTCTAACATACGCTCATATTCGTTGATGAATTTATAAACCTCTTTGAACGCTTGCATGATTGCTTCTTGTACTTTTACATCGCTGGCTACACTACATTTCCCCTGCTTCATCTGTTCTTGTAGATTCTTATTGATTTGAGCAATGGTTCCTGAATTTGCAGGATTGCGTTCATCTATAGTACTTAACTGTTGAAACCGATCTGAGACTGCATCTGCTTTATCGCTAAAACAGGTACCGATGATAGAGTCGATCCATACGGTTCGTTCTTCTAGAATCTCTGCATTGGTACTTGCTCGTTGTCTGAGGTAGATTTCGTAAGTATTGATATCTTCATTGTAGATCATTGGAATCTTTACGGTCAGCCTTTTTGTCTGGATGTTGATGAGATTGCTTTTATTAAACATTGTAGCAAGTTGTTCAAAAGGATTAGCAATCTGATCGTTTAGACTTTGCATTCCTTGAGAAAGCTGATCGTATTGTTTAACCGTATTTACTACACTTTCTTGATTGATATTTTTTGGGAATTTCTTGATATCTGCTCGTAATTCTTTTGCATCAGTAGAGGCTTCTGCTCAAAGGTATTTTGTGGCATCTACAAGTGCACTTATATCCCCAATATCACTCAGATCTGGCCATTTGAGGGAAATGTTCATTTTGGTAAAATTATTGGCGATATATCTGATCTGTGGATCTAACCATTTGTCGATGATTAGTTCTCTGAGTCCCTGTTGGAGTCCAGATTTTATTCTGTTTTTTACTTGGCTTCCTCCTTCGATTTTTACTCCTGCTATGGTCAGGCTATTATCAGGGGTTGTGGTGCTAGCATAACTGACACTCTCGCTATCCATGTCTAGATCAATTATTCAAAAGAGTCCTTCTCAGCTTGGCATGTAAGGAGCATAACTATCTTTTGAATTGGGGTTGATGGTGATCATTTCAAAAGGACTGCTTTGATATCCTTTTTCGACGCTGATAGTTCCTTTTATGGTTTGGCTACAGGTGCCTCCGTTGGAGAGTTCGTTTATTCGGAGATCATAGGTTTCGTCAGGGTTATCTAATTCAGCTTGAGACTTTTTCTTTCCGCACGGTAAATTTATGGCGGTGACGATACAATTTCCTCCGAGTTCGGAGAAAGGAGATGGAATGGCGTTTCCTATGGCGTAAGGGCCGAGACAAATTGCGACTCAGAGTTGCATTGTGAGAGTTGGGGCTGCATAGATTCTGATCATAGAAGGGTAGGTTCCTCATGGAATTCGGATAAATCCATCTCCTGGTCCTTTCATTCATCGTGGGAATGGAATTGGTCAAACTGGGGTAGTAAGTGTTCCTGGAAAATGAAATACGGGGAGTCCTTTATTGAGTGGCACGAGAGGGAGTTTGATACATCCTAAAATGTGATAATCTCCTGGAGCGAGGAAAGCTTGATTGAAAGGTACAGGTAATCCTTCGCAGGCATTAGCCCCTCCAAAAGAGAATCCTCTACAAAGTCCTTCAGCAACTTTCTCTAGTTCTTGTTGTACTTGTCCTAATTCGTTATCAAAGAGATTGAGGTCGATATTTACTCCGCCATCAAAAGCCTGACCGAGTAGGTCTTGAAGATTGATTTCGTTATTTTCAAATCCTGGAATACTGTCCATGCCTTGAGGAGATTGTCCGAGGTTAGCGAAGGTATCATTCACGGTATTCAGATTTTTTTCTTGTTGTTTTTCAATATTCAAAAGATACTCATCGATAATTTTTTGGAGGTTGATATCTTCACTTTTATAAGATCTATGATTATTCCCTACTTGATTGATAAAGGCTTTAATAAATTTGATACAAGCATTGGTTGGTTGCACTTTGATATCGAGATAACTATCAGCTGTAATCGTATTCCCCGTTCCGTATTTTTTCCCATCAATGTCTTCTAGGCTGATCATTTGGATCTGGGTATCGCTGTAAGTCACTTGGTAGGTGTAGCTTCGTTCTCTATTTGGTCAGATTTGGATGTTATCCATTAGATAAGAAAAATTCTGATCTTGTTCATGGAGGATAAGATTGCGAGTATTATTGGTATAGAGTTGGAGTCAATCAGCGAGAGACTTTGGGATCCCATTATTATTCAGTGCAACTTTTCGAGGTCCCTGAATTTTATCTCCGAATGCACCAGAAAATCCTTTCTTCCCAGCTTTTAGGGTGACCGTGACGTTTACGAGATCATTATTTTCGAGGATTCCTCCATTAAGATCTTTATAGGTCTTGTAGATTTCTACATTATCGTCTTTGCTGGCATCCAGATAACTGATAGGAATAAAGACATTATTCTTCTTTCCATCGGCTAGTGGGTCTGTGGAAATCTCTTGATATTTTAATGCTTCATCTGCTCCTGCACTTGCCATTTGGTTTGGATCAAAATTCTCCATTCCAATGAGATCAAAAAGTTGAGACGTGTCGAAATCTTCTGGCAGATTATCTAGTTGTTTGAGTTGGTCTGGAGTGAGATTGATTCCAAGATCAGAAAGATTTGAGGTGTCTACTTCTACATCAGAAGGCATTTCAAGCCCGTATCGATGTGCCATACTATTATCGACTACTTTATCCTCATTTAGTTTTATTCCAAATCTGGTGACGGTTTGTGTGTTTGCTACTTGTCTTATATATCGTCCTGTGTCACAAGTTGCTTTGTCTTTACTGATATAGGTTCCCTGTCCATTCTTCCCTCCATAGAAGATTTTTACAAATCCTTTGTGGTCATTGGTGATAATGTCCAGTGATTTATCCTTGTCCATATCTTCCAAAAAAATCTGATAGATTCATGAGGTATCAATAGGATTTTCACTGATGGAGCCTGCTTCTACATTCGTATTGAGGCAGAGGGGATTCCCATCCACATCAAACTTTCCATAATTATTTAAATATGCTCTGAGCTGATTATTCGCTGTTTGGACGATAATGTCTAAATAGCCGTTTCCATCAATATCACCGATATGAACTTCTTGGATATTGGTAGCGATGAACATCAGATTTTCAAGATTTTTGAAATTGGGACCATATCCATAATTTTTTGCGAGTTTTATGCTACCGTCCGTATAGACTATAATAATGTCTTCTAATCCATCATTATTAAAATCAATTGGCTTGGTGGTGAAGATCTTTTTGTCTGGATCAGAAAATACTTCCGTCCCAAATCCTCCATCGAAATCTGTAGCATGTACTTCGCTGTTATTGTCATATTTTCTGAGTAGGGGGTCTCCGAGGTTAATTACTACTTCTGATCAGAATTTTTTACTTGCTTCTCCGACACGTTCTCCCTGAGCAAACAACGTCATATTTTTAAAATCTCCTCTAAATCCCACATAATTACTCGGAGTACCACTGTCTTGGATGGATTGATATCCTGCTTGTAAGGTTAGTGTGCTTTGAGTATTAAAGATTCCTCGGGTGGATTTAGTCTTTGTCGATCCATTTGAAAAGGTAGTCTGTACTTGATGTATGGCTTGTGTGAGGGTGAAGCTTTTCTCGTTGATCGTATGCTTTGGTAGATAGAAAATAATATCTCCGTAAGGAGTATTTCGCAGTTGAGAGCCGTCTGATAGGCTATATTGGCTTAAGGTCGCAGTGATTGTGGTAGGAAGTGTGGAGTTTTCTGTTTCTGGGAAAAAGAATGCAAAATTGGTTCAGACTTTTTTACTCTCATCGATTTTGTGGTAGTCTTCGTCAGTTGCAATGGTGATTCGTGAGATGGGATCCACTGTGGTATGTAGTGTTGCAATGTTCCCAATTTGGAGATTGATTTGGTTTCCTTGAAGATTGAGCGTAGTAGCTACTCCTCAGTAATTTTTCACCTGGAAGTCTGGATCGATCGCTCGGAGCAGTTCTTTTACTTTGTCTTCATCTACAAGTTGGGTGGTGGTAGCGAGGAGTTTATTGGAATTTTTCATCAAATTCTCAATATATTTATTGTTTTCAGAAAAGTATCCTCGCTGGTTTCCCCAGTCATCACCAAAATAATTGAGATAGAGTACATTTAATCCTGTAGTGGGGATGAGAGAGTCTGTGATGGTAATTCTGATATTTCCAGGTTTCGTTTTCTCACTTGTAATCAGGTCTCCCATCATATATCCCACTCCACTGTCTTCAGCTTTTATAGTAAAGGTTGCTTGACCACTGGAAACGATGATATTGTCCTTGAGGTTTGAACTGATATTTTGGGTACGGGTAAGTTTTACTGCGGTAGGGGTGGGAATGAGGTTTCCTCGAACGTCTTTGATTTGAAGGGTTCCTGTGGTGGTCGCTCAGATTTTTAATTTTTCTTGATTGATTTGCATTTCTACGACTTGAGCAGGAGCGGGCTTTATTTCGATATTGATCGTGAGTGGATCTAGTCCTGGGATCTGGATGCTTAGTTCTTCTTTTCCTGCAACATTTGTTGGACGATACCAGAAAGAAAGCTGACCTCCACTGAGCGTGAGTGTGCTTCTTTTTTTGAAGGTGGTGTCGGCTAGGATTCCGATGTCCACGAGTTTATTTTTTGTTTTGAGAGAGACTTCGGTATCAATATTGATATTTTGTCCTTGAGGATTTTTGATGAAAAGATCTACTTTTTGGAATGCAGTAGTGTTGTTGGTATTCTTAAGTTGGATCGTGGTATTTGCACTTCCTCCAGGGGTGGAGATAATGTCTTTCCCATCGAGCTTTACCAGAGGTTTAGCATCAATGATTTGTTGCTGTTTGCTTGTCCAGAGTTTTCCTGTGCCTAGTAGGGAGGAAGAAACAACTTCCATTGTGGCAGTGGTCGCGGTCCCACTGACTGGAGCCTGGTAATAGACGGTCAGATTTTTAAATCTGTTTGCACTAAACTCTGTCTTGTACATTCCTTCGTGGAGAAATTTTCCTTCGTTGACCTGGATTACAAATTCATCGTTTACCCAGTCGATAAGATTCTCATTAGCATCTCGGGCAGTGATGGTCACGGATGTCAGCATTCCTCTCGGAGTGGTTGAGCTTTGAGGCTGGATTTTAAAGTGATCGAGAGGTCATTCTTTTACCGTGATTCTTTGAGTTTTTGTGACACAGTCTTGTGTCCCTGGAATACACATTTTTATCTGGATCAGAGAAATCCCTGCTTTTTTATCTGTTGGGGTAATCTTGAGTGAAGTTTGTGAAAGTTTAGGATTAATTCTACTGTTTCGCTTTCCTCCGTTGCAGAGGCTTTTCCCATCAATCTGGAAACAAGCTGCTCCCGTGGAAGTGATGATGAATTCCACGCTACCGAGGTCTGTGGCTGAGGTGAGATCAAGTGTTATAGATGGATGTTTTTCGTCTATAGTGTTGGAATCAACGTAGGTTTTAACTTTTGTGTAGTACTGGTAGAGTGTTTTTGTGTCTTTATTGGGATTCTCTTTATCTTCCTCTAAGAAGCTATTATTCTCGAGTGCTGCTTGGGTTTCGAGTTGGAGGAGATCGTTTTCAGTTTGGTCTCTTTCTGAGGAAAAGATGTCGTCCCATTCAGCTTCTCGCTCTTGTCCGTAGTCTTTCATTGCTTCTCCTCGTTCGTTGAGTGGCTCGCTCAAATAGCTTTTTAAATCGGCTCCTAATCCTGATCGTACTCCTCCTGAGAGGGTTTTATCCCAGATTACGGGTCCGAGAGCTTCAGAGTAATCGATGGTTAATTTCATCGGTGCTTTTTTTGTTTCTTCCAATCGGCATTTGAATGCTTTTCGTCGAGGAGAGACCTCATCTATTGATTTCCCTATTTTACTGAGGTCGAAAAGGAGGACACTGCCATCGACAGGGATATTACATTGCTCTATCAGTTCTTGTTCTGCTTCGGTTTGGTCGTCAGCTTTTTTTCCATTGTTGTTTTTCCCTGCATTTTCTGCATCAAATGCATTTCCTTTTTCTTGTGCTTGGGTGAGAAAAGAAGGTGGAGTATTGGTGGCTACGTAGTCGTCTCCATCAGAATTAATATAGGCGACTTCATATCCCAGGGGTTTGTAGGTAGGGATGACGAGTCAGCTATTGGTTCGTTGGAGTTTTGGATTTTTTTCTGTGAGGTATTCTTGGAGAATATATTTAGTCTTATTATTAAAGTCAAAACTGTCTCTGGTCGCATTCAGATCATCGAGGACAGCAGATTTATTTACCTTTTCTTTATTGGTGGCATTCTGATAATAGAGGAGTTCCGCTAGGACATCCAGTTGAGATTCCCCACCGAGAGCTTGGAGGAGGTCATTGTAGGTAAAGTCACGATATTCGCGGACGGCGGTGTCTAGTGATGGAGTGGCTTGCGAAAAATTGAGTTCTTTTAATTTACTGTAGGCGAGAGTATTTGCCATGGTGACATTGCCTTTTGCAGTGTGGAGGAGGGTATTGTATTCTTCTATTTTATTTCTGAGGTAGGTCTGTATTCCTGCTTTGATCTCGGGGATGGTTTTGAGGAGTTGGATATCTCCAGAGGTTTTGTAGACTTCTACTTTATAGAGATCTGGATAAATGAGTTTTACTTCTTGAGCATTTACTCCTTGGAAGGTAATGTATCTAGGAGAGTCAATCGGGCGGTCTGGAGTGAGGATATTGAGCCCTGGGATTATGAGTTCTTCGTCTGCATCTTTGCTTTGAAACATTGTCTTGATTTTCGTTTTTATTTCTTGAGCGAGATCCTGATTATTGAAGTCGTCAGCGTTGAGCTTTGCATATTTTATCCCCGAATCTGTACATACTCCCTCATCTGTACAAGTAGGATCCACATCTTTGATGTGGAAGAAACTAGTAAGCGTATTAGGAATCCTCTTTTTGATTTCCTCAGTAATTTTTTCATCAGTTCGATTGTCAAAATCAATCCCGCTCGTATCTAATGTGACTGCTCCATTATTTTGTGTCCCTACTAGAGTAGAAATGCTCTCTAGTAGTTTTTCGTCACAACTATTGTTGCTACAAATTTGATTAATACGTGTGATTGTCTCGGCTAAAAGATTCTGAATTTTGTTGTATTGAGTTTTATAGCTTTGGATAATAGTAGTACTATAAGCTTTCTGAAGATTTGCTAATCCTCCTGAGATATTCGTTAATCGTCCGCTTGCAAATTCTAATTTTTCTTTATTGATGATTAAAGTTTCGTATTCAGTATTTTCAATAGTTTCTAAAATATTTAAAAGGCTGTTTATTTCTACGGTTTGGAGGAGCATATATAAATCTTCTAGAGAGGCATAATTCTCATTTGAAAATTTATTTTGCTGTAAAAGTTGCTGAATAGTTGTGATGTGGGCAGGAATTGCTCCTGTATTGTTTGTATTTTTTAGTCCTTGAATGGTGGCTATTTCTGCATTGATACCAGAGAGATTTGTTAGTAATGCAGAGCCTATCCTCTCTATTTCTTCTAGGATTCCTGATTCACCTAACCAGCTTCCGGAAAGAGAGTCAATCTCTTTGCTAATCCTTTGATAGTAATTTGTGAGTTTGGATCCAGGTCAAAATTTTGTTGTAGTGATTCCATTAAGTTGTTCACTTAAAATACTTACGTTTTTTACGATAGAGGAGATGACTTTAAAAGTGTGGCTTTCTTTTCGTTTCCCTGTACTTCTACTGCTTTGTCGTGAAAGTTCAAAATTCGGTTTATTGGTGGAATATTTTCGTGTATCATGATAGTCATCATTATCTTTCCCATTATTATAAATGGTGAAAAAATCTAACTGTTGAAAGGTAAGATGTTCGTCTGGAAGTCTTTTAGTGATAGTAGTATATTCCCCAGCTAAATCTCCATCTGTAGTATCTTGTTGTCCTGCTACGGTATTTGCTTTTCTGGCGATTTGCAAGGCGGTAGGTGAAGCATATCCTCCTTGTTGAGTCCCTTTGTAGGCTTTGTAATTGTTTGCAATCCATTCCGCTCCTGTTAATGCTTTACTTCCTGCAATATCGAAAATTTCACTCAAAGCATTCAGTCCATTAAAAGAGAGGAGTTGGTAGACTCAATCATTTATGACATCAAAATCTAGATTTAAAGGAGAGCCTCCGCCCCGCCGTCTGGTGGTAAATCCTCCAGTTCCTCCTGGTAATTCACAACTTGCATCTCTCATATCCTCTTTGGAATTTATAGCGTAGCCATTCGCTAGATCATAGGGAGAACATTCTCCTTTATCATTTTTTTCCATAGGTTTCCCGTCGCTGAGTACGGGTTTACTTTCTATTTTTGTACATACCATTTTCCATCGACTAAATGGTCGTCGTTTTGCACATGTTAAGTCTCGTTTAGCATAGCTTTTATTTTCTTCATAGCGTTCGTATTCTTGTTGAGTGTTTGCCAAATTATATCCTCTGTTGGCTTCTACTTGAGTAGAAAAAATATCATAGGATGCTCCGATAGATTTATTTTGGAGGTTCGTTTTATCTTGAAGGCTTTTTACGGGATTATTTGTGGAGGAGGGAAGCAGGGGGTAGAGTACATTATTAAGTCCCGTTAAGTTTCTAAATGTCCCTCTATAAATGCTAAGTTCTTGAGCACTTTGAATGAGATTTGCACTCTTCCCAAAGTAAAATACTTCATATTTGCTTTCCAGATTTTTGTTGGTTTTATTTTTACAAACTTTGATCCCCAATACTCTTTTACATCCTCCTACTTTTTCGGCTTGTGTGGTTTCGTAGGAAACTGGTAAGACAATATCCATATCATACTTTTCTTTTTGAATCTTATCATCTACCGCTTTTTCTAAACGCTCATTGAAAGAAATCAGAATTCCTTTTAACCTATCGCTTCCCATATTCACGGTATCTTTGAGATTGATCTTATCTAGAGAGCTGTCAGCTTTTGCTTGAAGATTTGCTTGTCCATCGCTGTCCTTATATTCTTTAATTCGTCTCCCTCCTGCTAGGGTGTTGTCTCTCAGAATTACACTATTTTGCACAGAATACAGAGAGGGATAGTTGAGCAAAAAACTGGTTTTTACAGATTTTTCTACCGTTTTAGTAGAGACGGATTTCTCACTACTTTGTCCTAGGGCATCCTTGATATTTATGCTAACCGCCTTCCCATCGCTACCCGTATAGTTCATAGTGTCGGACATTCCACTTCCTCCGAGCTCCGTAAAGGAGTCAAAGAGGTCATCAGTGATGTCACCCATGCTGTCTGCCTGACCTGCTTGAAAAAGTTGGAGCATCAGGGGAGTAAATCTTTGATATCCGATGTCTTCGCTAAAGAGTACTTTATTTTGATAGTATTGGAGATTGTCTTCCAAAAACCCTTGTTTATTGGCGAGAATATCTTCATACCAAATGTCTTCTCCAATGAAGGTACTAGGATTCGTTTTGTATTTTTTGAGCTTTGCGAAAAACTGATGATAGGCAGTAATATCCTTACCGTAATCAATTAAGCTATGCCAAATTTCTGCTTGTCCGTTGGGATTTCCATTGGGTATAAAATATTTTTCTATGGGATCTCGGACAAATTTTTGGTCTATGAAATCTACGTAAGGATAGATACTAGGAAAGATATATCCTTCCTGATTGACTACAGGCAGAGGTATCGTCCCAACCAATACGGTGCCAAGCAAGGTCGAATTGACTCCTTCTAATCCATCGAAATAGATGTTTTCTAGCATTTTATAGATTTGAGGACTATCAATGTTCTCCAAATTGAGTGGCATTACAAGGGCTTTGCTATCGGGGATTTCCTGTTGAATATATTGAGTGGAATACCACTCTAGATCATCCTGAATCGAATTATAAATGGTATCGTCTACGAGGATTGCGACTATATTGATATGAGGGACATTTTGTTCTAAGGCCTTTGTTTCGAAAAACGCAGAAAAATCTTGGAGCAATAATGCTCCGCAGTAAATTATAAGTGTGGTAAGTACTAATTTTCTTTTCCCTTTATCTCGCATTTTGTTTTTGAAAGCTAAAACAAAAAAGTGTGTTTCCATTATAGGTATTTTTTTCCTGCGGGAAATAAAGAAAAAATCTGCTCCTATCAGCTTTTTGACTTGTTTTTTCGAGAAAAAATGATGTGGATGGTGGAAAAAACTTTTTTTTCAGGAATTTTTGTTTTTTTCTCTTGATATATCTATGCGAATTTCTATATATGCAGTATCTTGTGTCTTTTTTTGCTTTTATTAAACAAAAAATTATGATGTCTTCCCTTTCTAGAAATCTGCTCATCACCGCTACGACTCTTCTGGGGGTAGGGTGTATTGGTTCTTTATGGGCTCAGACGAATGATTCTGTGGTGAATTTATGGACGAATCTAGCAAATCCCGTTCAGCATATTACCACTGCTATTTTTGCTATCCCTGATGGAAATGGGTGACGAAAGACTTCAGGACAGGTACCTGTGACGGCAGAGGAGGGAATAGTAAAAGTGGATGGATCTTTTGTGGCTAATGCTTGAGCTGGAAATACCACGAGTAATCCAGATAATGCCTCTATATTAGGAGGAAAAGGAAATACTATGACCAATGTTATCTGAGGAGTGATTATCGGTGGAGTTGCGAATACAATGTCTTCTGTTCAAGCTTTTATTTGAGGAGGGATCGAAAATAAAGTTTTGGGTGATTCTCCTAGAGGGGTTGTCTTGGGAGGGGAAAGAAATCAGATTAGCAACGGTGGATCTTCCACGATCATTGGAGGAGTTGGAAATTCGATTGGTACCACTAATTCCACAGTAATTGGAAATAATAATACGGTTAATGGTGCAAATTCTTTGGCAATGGGAAATGGTGTGGTAATACCTACTACAGCAGGAGATACCTTTGCTTGGAGTGATGGAAGTGCTCCCTTTACCGTAGCTAAATCTCATCTCTTTGCGGTAAATGCTGGGAATGGGGTAGCGGTAGGTACAAATACTCCTGTTAGTAATACTGCTTTAACGGTGTCTGGAGATCTTAGAATCGGGGTTGATAGTCAAAAAAATGCTCAGATTACTTGTAATGCATCCAATAAGGGAGTGACTAAATCTGTACTTACTATGTCTAATCATCTTTCTGGAGCTACCGCTGGTCGAACTCCTCAAACTTGTGCTTGTTTCTGTGATGGATCTGCATGGAGGGCAACGAGTGATGTCCCTCAATGTATTAGAGCTTGTGGAGATCCTCAGGATAATTTGCAAGCGAACTGTGATACTACTATTTTTGCTCCAACCACCACTTTAGATCCTGCTTCCACTTGAACGTATAAAAATGAATTTACTCCTGCAATCAACTCTGGAGTGTTGTGAGGTACTACAGGATGTGTAGGTACGGGGGTTATGTCTTCTCCAGCATTTGTATATACCTTTGCTTGACCTAACTTTGCTTGATTTAATTCCTGATCTTTTGATCCAACAGTAAATATCAATACTTGGAACTGGTACTGTGTGGAACCCGAGTCCTCAAAAGTAGCAAACTGTACTGTGAATTATGCTTGTCAGTGATCGATACCTGCTAATTCCACAGTTTGTAAGTATTCTTTTGCTGCGGGGGAGGCGAGGACTGACTATGAGTGACTTAGAAAAAATGTGAATACTGATTTGATTGGAACTGAAGGACGTAAGTGTAATCCATCAATACTAAATGATACTCTCTCAGATAAACCAAATCCTATAGATCAAAATCTGAATTGTACTAATAGTGCTTCTCCTGACTTGGATCAAAGTCTGAAATGTCAGTTTTATTGTCCTAATGGATATCATAGAGAAGGTACCACTTGTGTGGAAAACTCCTGTGGTTCACAAAGTACGGGGTATTTGGAGCAACAAGTAGCTAATCCTCCACTTCTTATTACCTATGTGCCAAAATGTTTGGATTCTGGTGAAAGTGCCGTTGCAGAAACTAGTATTCCTGATCCTCGTGGACAATGAGGGGTGATAAAATTTGAAAGGACTTATACTTGTAATACAGGAGCACTCACTGTAGATACTGCAAATACCAAATGTAGCTTTACTACACCATGTAATCCAGGATATCATAATGATACTACTACGTGTCAGTGTGAGCCTAATACTTACTATGTTCAATTTAATGGAAATGGAGGTACTCCTTCCTCCTATAAACTTCCACAAGGATATATTTATGATACTCCTTTCTCTTTGCCAGATCCTACTCCCACTTCATTCTCTAGACTAGGACATACTCTTAGTTGATGGTCTACTACTGCATTGTCTCCAGCTGTGTTTTCTACGGTATCTACTATCGGTGGAAATTTACTTGTTAATTGAGCGAATAAGGTATGGAATTTTACTACAACGGTAAATGAGACCTTTAATCTCTATGCAGTATGGCAGAAAAATAGGTATAATATTACTTTTGATGCAAGTGGTGGAAAGTGGAGTAATAATGTCGCTACTAAGCATTGAACTATTGTATATGAGACCCTCTATGGAGATACTTCTCTAGTTGGTAATATCACTCCAACGATGTTTCAAACCGCGAATCAGCCAACTATGGAAAATGCAAAATTTATGGGATGGTTTACTGCACCTGGAACGGCTGGTACTCAGGTGACGTCCACTACAACGTTTGCTGGTACTGCTGATATTACGTTGTATGCTCATCGAAAGTTGAATCCTATAACGATTCAAATAAAGCTGAATACGGGTTGTAAAAAGGCTGCATCATGTGGTGACGGTTGGAATCAACTAAAAACTGCTAAAGATACAGCTGGATGTTGATTCTATGATTATCATTATAGAGTCTGTGCGAGATTTGTTTTGCAGTCTCCTACTCCAAATGTAGGTGGTACCTGTTTCCCTAAATTTCAACTCTCGAGTAGTGCAGTTATCACAGATTCTTGGGTAGATTTATTTAATGGTAATATTATACTTGCTAAAACTCCTGAGGTGTTGCTCAATGCTCTTACGTTTGGTATCTTTGATTTCAGTTTTGGATGAAAAAGATTCTATTTACACTATCAAAAAGGTACACTACAGTCAGATGGAACTTGTATACCAACAGGGCAAAGGGGTAGTATTTATCTTAATAATTTTAAAAATCAGGTTAAGACTCCAGTGTAGCTTGTGTAAGTTTTACTTCTTATTATCACTTCTTAACCAATTTAAAGTGAGCGGAGATTTCGCTCATTTTGTCTTATAAAAAATTTGACAATTGAAATCATTTGAGTATACTAGAAAGGAATATCTTTTTATCTCCCTATAATTTAGGATGAAACAAAAACAAAATACTGTGGTGCAATGGAGCATGATCGCTTTGGCGGGGATCTTTTCTGTAGCTGGATTACTTCTTTTCTGGAGATATGATTTTGCTGAAGCACAAATTCCTGTAGCACAGGCTTCTGGAAAGCTTACTCAGAATTGAAAGACCTATGCTTCTTATGAAGACTATCTCAATACTAATGGTAGAGAACTCAATCAATGAAGAGACTATACTCTTGCAGAATTTCTTACTATTGTTGGAGAAAGATCTCCTCAAACCATTTTGGGATATAACCAAGTTTGGTGAATTGATAATAAAATAGAGTATCTCCATACCCTTACTTTTGTGGTGACAGGGGAAAACACTCTTACAGGATCAATCCGAGGAGCAGATCCTAAAATCACTGGAGAAGGAGTGCTTCTGGTGACAGGAAGTGTGGCTGTAGGATCAAATACGGGTGCTTTGAAGAGCTTTATCTGAGGAGGAATAGGGAATACTGCTTGAACCGATACTACTATTGGTGGAGGAAAAAATAATATGGTTTCTAGAGTCAATAGTACCATTCTTTGAGGAATAAATAATACCATAGAAGGTGTTTCTACTGCAAGTATTGTTATTGGTGGAGGATCTGGAAATAAAATTTGAAGTGTTGCAGGTGATGGTACAAGTATTGTAGGTGGAGAGAATAATGCTACCATAGCAGTAGGAATCATTTTAGGAATGAAAAATAATGCTAATAGCTGAACAAATAATCTGATTGTCGGTACAAATACTACCATTCCAAGTACGGTATCAAATACTTTCGTGCGATCTGATACTCCTACGGCTCCTTTTCAACCTACAGCATCTAATGCTTTTTATCTCAATACTCAGAAAGGAGTCTGAGTAAATACTGCTACTCCAGCTTTGAAATTTGATTCTCGTGGTGCGGTGAAATTTGGAGCATTACCTTCTTTGAATAGTTGTTCTAGTGAAACTGTAGGTCTCATAGGGACCGTTGAGTCTGCTGGAACTTCCTGTGTTTGTGCTTGTACTTCTTGTGGATATTGGACGAGTTTGGTAGATGATCCAGAGGGAAAATGTACAGCGATCTGTAATCCGGGACCTCCTCAGTCTTCTTATCAATATGATGCTTTATCTGCTACTCGATCGCCAGAGTTGGATGGAGCTTGTAAAATAGAGGTTAAGGAAACCTGTCATGAACAGGCTAATGGGTTTCCTTACTGTTTTGATATTATTTTTACAGGAGTGGTGACACCTACCTATTCTTGCCAGGGAACTGAGCCAACTACGAATGCTACGACTACTAAAAAAGGATCTACTGCTCCTATAGGGGGCAATAAGACTTGGACGTATACAGATAGTACTACTCCAGGAACTTGTGAATGGACTTGTAATGCCGGATATCATAAGGAGGGGAATAGTTGTGTGATAGATTCTCCTCTAGTAAATGGAGTCTGTGGATCTGCCGATGGTACGATTCGTGTAACTGCTCCAGTAAATGGTGTAGGAATTCTTTGTGCTGATGGACATACCTCAAGTGAATTTATAACCACAGCTTTAGAATGGACATGGAAATGTACTCCACAAGGTGGTGGTATTCCAACTCCTTGTAGTGCTACTAAAAAAACTACTACTTATATTCCAAATTGTAATTGAATTGACGTTGTCCCTGTAAATGGATGTAATGCATGACAGGTAGCTGTTCCAGGTAAAGGATGTTGTCCAACTGGAAGTTCTTCTGCTTTTGAGTGTTTTCAATGTCCGATTGATGAAGTTGCTGGTTGAGCATGTTTTATAGCGGGAACTGATGTTCTCTTGGCAGATGGATCTAAGAAGCATATTGAAGAAGTAAAAATATGAGAACAACTTTTGTGAGCTGATGGATCTATTAATACGGTTTTACAATATTATAGACCATTCTTAGAAACTGGATATTTGTATAGTATCAATAATCTGAACTATTTTGTGACTGATTCTCATCCTTTCATGACTACAGAAGGATGGAAATCGATTAGTCCAGAGGCTACTGAGAAAGAAATGCCAGGTTTTGAGGTTTCTCCTCTAAGGATAGGAGATGTCTTAGTCACTCCACAGGGAAAACAACAAGTTCGTGCTCTCCGAAAAAGTCCTCTCCAAACATGAGTACAGCTTTATAACTTTGTAGTGGATGGAACTAATACCTATTATGCGAATGGGTATCTTGTACATAATAAGACCGATAAATATAACTGTAGTAATCCTAGTTGCTGTTCAGATTGTGATAGTATGTATGGAAGTAGTTCAGAACCTCAAGTAAAGTGCTATAATGCATGTGTGACTAAATGTGACGCTGGACAAATTTATAATAATGTATCAGTTTGAGGGTTATTATGTGCTATTAGGTAGAAAAAAGAGCCCCAAACTATCACAGCGGGGCTCTGGCAAAAGAAATTTTGTCATTTGTCATGGAAATACGACATCATTTCTCTTGCAGTATAATAAAACACTACTAAAAGTCAAGTCAAACTACTGAAAGATTCTCTAAAATTTTGCAAAAATCAGTTTTTTCTTTATACTTAAAAGGAATACTCCTTTATCCTATTAAAAACAAAAATGGAAAATCAAACTTCTTCCGTTCCACAATCACAGCCAGCGACTGCAATGCAAATTCAGGAATTACTGACTAAACAGCAGCAACTTCAAGGGCAATACAATCAAATTGTTGCACGATTACAGGCAAACCCTGCTCAAACTCCAGAGAAAATTCAGGAGGTGAAATTGCAATTGGATCAATTGAATACGCTTTATCTCCAGGGACAACAGCAATTACAAGCTTTGGGATATACTCCCGTACAGATCAATAAGCCTACTGTAGTAAAAGAGGGAGCTAAAAATAATTTTTCGTATAAAAAGCTTGCAATTGGATGTGTGGGATTTCTGCTTTTATTGGGGGGACTTTTTGCCTTGACGTTGGTATCTCTAGTAAAAAATCCTATGGCTCTGGCTGGAGTGGGAATTAATGCTGCGACTGCAGTGAATCTGCTCTCTATTTTTGCTGGGTTGATCGTGGGAGTGATTGGATTGGTGGGAGTAGGGCTTTTATTGACGAATGTGTATAGATTGATTACTGTGAAAAATCAATCAAAAATCAGATATATTCTCAGTTTGATCGGTGCGGTGGTGATTCTAGGAATTGCTGGAGGGGTAGCTGCAGTGGTTTTTGGGCAGATTGGTAAAATTTCTGTGGAACCTGTGGTAAAATCTACAAATCTCATTGATCCTTATTTGGTGGGAAAAGAGGGGACTACCAGATTTATTGCAGAGGTTCCTTTGATTGCTCCAGGGGAGATTAGCTTTGTGCTTAATCAGCCTGTTCGATCTGCTTATGTAGCAAAATTAGGAGAAGTGACTCCTCAAAGACTGATAATAGATTGTGGTAATTCTCAAAAACAACAACTTTCCTATGGAAATAATGGATTTAATGCTAATTGTTTTTATGATAGAAAAGGTGACTATCCACTGAAGGCAATCGTGACGTATGATAATAAAATTACGGGAGAAAGAGGAATTACTACAGAGATCCCTCTAGGTACCCTTTCTTTCACTTCAGAAATTCAGCTTTTTCTTTCTGCTCAGAATGCAAAATCCTCTACACCATTGTCTGCTATGCAGGGTGAGATAAATCTGGGAAAAGCTCCTTCAAAGATTTCTGTGGATGCAATGGCGGTATTTAGAAGTTTTGGATTGCCTGATTATCAGGTGGTGCGAGATATGGATGGTGATGAGGTAAATGAGAGAGAAACCCCACAGTTTGATTACATTTATAAAAAAGCTCAAGTCTATCATCCTACGGTGAAATTCCCAGGATTGTCAGACTTTGTTTATTCATTTCCTGTGAGAGTGGAGCCCTCTGATGTGCCTATCTGTGAAATAAATTTTCTCCCAAACTCTGCTCCAAGATATAGAATGCAGACTAATTTTTTGGAGGGCTCTGTTTCGACTATTGCTGGGTATACCTATCATATTATTGATACTTCGACTCAAAAAGAAATTGGGACCCTAAAAAATAGCACTAAAGAAGTAGACTATACTTTCCCAGAAAAGGGAAATTATCTGGTTCTCCTGGATTTTATTACGGTGGATGGAAAAAGAGGAGGCTGTGAGTCTGAAGTGCTTCAGCTAGAAAAAGAAGAAATTACCCTTAAGTATGTGATTAAACAAAAACTCTCTGGAATGTCTAATTTCACTGAGGTTCCTCTTTCTGCTTTTTCTGGGAATACGCTTACTTTTGATACTATTCCTCAGGCTATTTCGATTGATCTCACTGCTGTGAGTCCAGATTCTGCTTCAATGCAAAAGAATGTCTTTGTGGATGGAAAACCTCTGCTGAATCAAGGAACCCTCTATGAATTTCAACTTGCTGAGGAAAGAACCTATGAAGTGGTGATTCGTTTGGAAGATCCAGAGCGTTTATTGAAAAGAGAAATCCCGCTCCACTTCGTGGTAAAAAAACCTGATATCGTTGGTAAATTAACGTTTAGTCCAGATACCTGATACGAGCCTTTGAAAGTCAGATTTGATGCTTCTCAAAGTATTCTGAATATCCCTGGAGATGAAATTATTTATTTTAGCTGGGACTTTGGAGATGGAGAAACGAGACCAAACTTTTCGAATGGAGTAATTGAGCATACGTATACGTATGATCGTCAGAAAGAAAGTGGTTTTTATTCCCCAAAAGTGGTACTTACCACTAAAAAAGGGTATTCTCTGGAGGTAAAAGCTGTTTCTCAGATTAGTGTAAAGAAACAGTTAGTGCAGGTAGAGCTTACCTCTCCTTCTCATCCTCAGAGTCAGGCAAAAACAGGAGTGAATGTGAAGTTTTTCGCTGACTTTAATGGATTACCAGAAACTATGAAATGGGATTTTGGAGATGGTTCTACTCCTGTGCAATGTAAGGGAAGAACCTGTTCTGAAATTGATCATACTTTTGAAAAAGTAGGAAGGTATACGGTGAAACTTTCGTTGATCCTTGAGGATTTACAGTCCGTGGATGCTTTGCTTCCCTTTAATGTGTATTAAAGTCTCTATGATCTTTCTTGATTCTTGTGGTTTAAAATCGTTTCTTTTTCCTAAAATATACCATTGTGAGGAGTGCTGCTCCAATCATTAGGAAACATAAGAGGGTAAATGCCCATGGATATTCCTGAAATGGTAAATCTACATTCATTCCATACATTCCGCTGAGCCAGGTTAGTACTCCTAGCACTACCGTAAAAATTGTGAGCAACGAGATCACCTTATTTGTTTTTAATGCAGTTAAAGTATTAGAGACATCAAAGAGTGATTCTGTATTTTCCTTGATAATGGAGATCAAACTCAGAATTTTATCAGTTTTGTACTGAAGATCCTCAAAATATACATCCAAATCACCTTCATAAAAATTCACGGTTGCCACTTGAAGTTCTCCTAAGATTTCGCTATGAGGTGCGATCAAATGCTTCATCAATATCGCATTTCTTTTTTTAATCAAGAGTTCAGAAAGCAGATCTTCATTAATTGCATTGCTATCCAGAGCGTTGTCTTCGATTCTTACCAAGTCTTGAGAGAATTTCCCAAGTCCTACGAGGGCTTTGTCATACATTGCATCGATAATTTTGTACAAGATATAATAGGGAGAAAGCTTAAATTCTTCTCTATCTTCCTCGGCGAGCTCTGCGTTGTAAGTATCCTGAATTTTTTGAATATTATTCGTCATGTGGGAGGTCACCGTGATGATGAAGTTTTTCCCGAGAATGGCGTGCATGGTATTTGCGAAGTGTTTTTTTATTTTTTCGTTGTATTTGGGAAAACGAAGGATGAGAAAAATACAGTCATCATAGACATCGATTTTGTCTTGTGTGGTGAAGTCCAAAAAATCCTGCTCAATGATTTCGTGCAGATGGTATTTATCCACCAAGGGAGCTACTTCTTTGTGAGTGGGGTTTACGAGATGGGTTCGCGTCATATCTCCCACGGTCAGACTTCCTTCAATCATTGGGGATTTCTATAAAAATAAAGCTGCATTTGATTGCATTCACTGTATGATTTTCGTTTCAAAAAACAAGTCCTTTCTTAGGATAGAAATAAGTCCTGTCTCTAATATTGCATGATATTTATTGAAATAAAAGATTTTACGTGAAATTATTAAACGCTATTTCTTCTTATTTCACGCATATACTCATCAACGTCAAAAATATAGTGGTAAAAAATCCCTTGCATTTTTCAAAAAAAAGAGTATAAAACTCCGCTTTTTATTGGATTTTCTTTCTCTTTTTTTCAAACATTTTTTTCAGCTTTTTATTCTTTCTATCCGCTTTTATGAACAATTTCCGCTTTACAAAAATCATTGCTGGAGTTAGCCCCGTTTTGGCTAAAGAAACCGTTCTCAGTAAAATTATCAATATGGTAGATGCTTTTACTATTACGTTGTCTTATGGATTTGATGATAACAATAAAAAATATATTGATACGCTGATGAAACTGGACAATAGTAAAACCATTATCATTGAGACGAAAGGACGCACCATTAGGGTAAAAAACACTGCAGATATCCCTGTGAAAAAGGGACAAAAAATCACTTTGGATTATTCTGAATATACTCAGGATGGGGACAAGAAAATCTTTATTGATTATGCTTATTTAGATAAACTTTCTGTGGGAGCAGAGATTAGGTTCGAGCAGAGCCAAGTGGTTTTAACCGTTGAGAATTTACAAGAAGATTATGCTGAATGTGTGGTCTCTGAGCCAGGAGTTCAAAAGAAGATTTTTCAATATGATAGGGTAAGTTTACAGCACAATGAAGAAGAAACAGGGCTTCTTTCCAGTCAAGACAAAAAAGATATTTTACGAGGACTCGAATATGGGACGCATGTGGTGGCTTTGTCAGCTTGTTATTCTGCTGGGCATGTGATTGAAACAAAGAAATTTCTGAAAGAGCAAAATGCTCCTGAAATGAAGGTTTTTTCCAAGATTGAAACGGAACATGGTTTTGAACATCTGAGTGAAATTATAAAAAATACTGATGGAATTATTCTAGTGGCTGATGCTTTGCAACCTTTCTTGGATGAAAAAACCGTTGCTCAACTGGCTAAAGAGATTAGATCTCAAGGGATTCCTGTGATGGTGACCTATGCTACTAGCTTGGGAAGTAAAGACTATCCTCTGGGAAAAGAGTCTACGATCAAAGAACTCTGTGAGGCTGGAGTGGATGGATTGATGCTGGAGACTATGATTATTGAAAACGAAGTATTTCCGATGATTGATGTGTTGGAAACCTGTTTGGAGAAACATGAGCTTGATGTTTTGGAAAAAGATATGGCAAGATTTGGTGAAGATGAATTTGAAGTGAGAGATTACATTATCTATAATGCCTATAGAATCACGAAAGAACTTGATATAAAAGCGATTGTTTGTTTTACTGAAAATGGCTATACCTCTGCGAGAATTGCTTCCTTGAATCCCAAGGTTCCCGTGATTACTTTCACGAAATCTACGGATACCTACAGATTTTTAAGTCTGATTCGAGGAGTGAAGGGATATAAAATTTCCCAGTCTTTCAACTATGAAAATCTTAAAAGAATTGGAAAAGAAATGATTAGAATTATCTTTAAAGGAAATATCTCTTTGGATGATAAGGTGCTGATTGTCCAGGCAAATGAGTATCACGATGGAGTAAAATCTGATATGATTAATGGAGTGGAGCTGTATCATTTCAAAAATATTTAATAATGCTTGCAATATTTTTGTTTTCGATTATACTTGCATTATGAATAAAACTAAAATTATTGCCACTATTACCGATCAATACACTGAGGAAAAGCTGATTGCCATCGCTGAGGCAGGCGTGAATATCATCAGACTCAATTTTTCTCATGCCAAACAGGAAACTACCAAGCCCTTGATTGATACGATTCACAGGCTAAATCGTGAAGGAAAAACTGATTTGGGGATTTTACTCGACAATAAAGGTCCAGAAGTTCGCACAGGGGAGAGAGAGACTCCGTATTTTTACAAAAAAGGTGAGGTCTTCAGGATTTTTGTAGATAAAGAAAAAATGGCTCAGGAGTCTGATTTATTTTCTGATTATGTATACCTTTTAGAGGATGTGCAGGTAGGGAATACCATCGAAATAGATTCTGGATTGATGACGGTGCTGGTACAGGAGGTGCATTCCGACTATTTACTCGTGATTTCTCAGAATGACTGTGAAATTGGAAGTAGGCGTCATATGAATTTCCCTGGCATTTCTCTTCGTTTGCCTGGATTGACAGAAAAAGACAAATCAGATTTGCGTTTTTGAATGGAAAATGGAATCCATTATGTGGCTGCCTCTTTTATCAGAAATAAGGGAAATGTAGAAGAAATCAGGACTTTTTTGGGAGATTCTCCGATCCAAATTGTTTCTAAAATTGAGAATCAAGAGGGAATCACCAATATTGATGAAATTGTGCAAGTTTCTGATGGGATTATGATTGCGAGAGGGGATTTGGGTATTGAAACCCCGATTCATGAGCTTCCTTATTTGCAGAAAGTGATCATTGATACCTGCAAAAAATATGGAAGAACCTGTATTATGGCTACCGAGCTTTTAAAAAGTATGACTACTTCCCCTTTCCCAACGAGAGCAGAAGTTTCTGATGTCTATACTTCCGTGGTGGCTGGCGTAGATGCGGTAATGCTTTCTGACGAAACGGCTATTGGAAAATTTCCTGTAGAGACCGTGACGTTGATGAGAGAAACAGTTGAAGAAGCTGAAAAACATACTGTGAGTGAGCATCAGGATTTTGAGCTGGTGGAAATGGATCAGGTGAGTATTGAAAAAAAACTGGTGACTAAGCATGCTTTGCTCCTGGCTGATGAAATTGGGGCAAAATGTATTATTGTGTTTAGTCATAGTGCAAAATTTCCTAAGATTATTGCAGGACTCAAGCCTAATCAAGAAGTATATGCCTTCACCCCATCACAAGCGGTGATTGATAAAATGAGGATGCTTTTTGGGATTCATGGGATCCAACTAGAAAAACGAGAGAAGCATACTTCAGAAAATCAGGATATTGCTGTGAAAATGCTCTTAGATAAGGGCTATGTCAAAGGCTGAGATAAAATTGTGGTTATCGGAGATAAGGAGAGAGGGAAAAAGAAAGACCCTTTAATTGTAATTACTACAGCTTAATAATGCGTTTTTGTTTAGCTCCGATGGATGGAGTGACTACTTGTGCGACGAGACTCATCACCAAAGAGATCTTTGAAAATTTTTGATCGAGTGATGATGTTTTTTCGCTTCGAACCGAATTTATGAATGTAGATGGCTTTCTCATCAATCCCGAAAAAGTAGTAAAACATTTGCAAACTACTCCTGATCAAAAGCCTATTGCTCAGATTTATGGAGGAAATGAAAAAACGCTGATTGAGGCTGCGATGAAGATCGAACGTGAGTATCATGAGCTATTTTCGTGAATTGAATTGAATACCTGATGTCCTTCGACTACCGTGATGAAATGTGGTGGATGAAGTGATCTCATGAAAGACAAGAAGAAAACGCTGAGGATGATTCAGCATCTTTCTGAGAGTTTGAAGTATTTGCCCTTTTCGATCAAGGCAAGAGCAGGAGTAGATGATGCAGATAAGGAAGCACAGTTTGCTTTTCTGGTCGAAGCGAGCAGGTATTGTTCAAAGATTTCCGTGCATGGGAGGACTTTGAAACAGTTGTATAGTGGGGAAGCAGATCGGGAATTTATTCAACAGCTTCGTTCCACTCTGTATGACAAAGTGTGAAGGTGTGAGATTATCGGAAATGGGGGAATCACTTCCTATGCACAAGCAAAAGAGTATCAAAAGCGTTATAAGGTTGATGGGATCATGATAGGACAGTCTGTAATCTGAAATCCGTGGATTTTTACGTCTCATATTCCGAGTCTTGAAGAGAAGTTGCAGACTATTTTACGTCATCTGGATTTGAGTGTAGCTTGTGATCAGCTTTTTGATGGAGATATTTATATTTATCCAGATCAACTGGAATCTCAGATCAAAAAAAACTTACAGCATCCTGATTTTTCTTCTCATGCTTTGGTGGAATTTAGGAAATTTCTTTTTCAATATGTGAAGGGGATGGCAGAGAGTAGAGAATGGAAGCCTACTATTTTGATGATAGGGGAGTATGGCCAACTTAGGGAGGCGATTGTGGAGTTTTTTTCGAGATATTAATTACAAGTCGAAATGCACAGGTTAAAGAAGATGGAGGTTCGTGCTATGAAATACTTCCCGTGAAGTCCTATATCATAGTGCTTTCCTAGGCTTACTATTGATATAGGTCTCT
>JAISKI010000044.1 GCA_031261265.1 Candidatus Peribacteria bacterium | reverse complement strand
GTTTAAAACAAAAATAAAAACCACTCTAGTTCTACATTTGCTAGGGTATAAATTCAAACAAAATGAAAAATTTGTTAAAAAAAGGCTGGAGAACGTTTGGAGTTCTCGCCGTAGTAATGATGTGTGTATTCTCATCTTGTGTTCAGGATGATGATGTTGTGTTTCCCGATCCTATTCCTTTGGAGAAAATTGCCATTGATTCTTCTTTTAATGAAGCTCCAATACTTCGATCAATAGGTTATACTCCTCTAGGTTGGGAAAGTGTTCAATTAGGTACAGGAGTTATACTTTTCAAGAAACAAAATGAATCTACGTATGTATTTGAAGTGGTATTAACTCAAGGGAGAAAAATAAAAGCATATTATGAACTTGCAAGCGGAGCGACACAAGCAACAGTAAGCACCCCATCGCCTTTATTTAATAGAAGGACTACTAACAGTTTTACGCTGAGTAGTTATGGTTGGTTGGCGGCAATAAATGCCTCTTTCTTCTCTGTCTCGGATGATCCTACTCCTTTAGCGTTCTTCTTAAAAAAAGATGGTGCAATTATTAGTACAGGATATAGTTCTTATTCAAATGTTGATAGCGAAAAACCAAGAAAGTATTTTGCTATAAACTATAGTGGAAATACTGGTTCGGCTTTTATTGGGGGAGCTCAATGGACAAGTTATCTTACAGGGAATACAAATGCGTATTCTGATATGCAAGAAAGATTTCAATCGTATCAGAATGTGTTTGCTGGTTTAGATCCACTTTTGAATAATAAGCAAAAAACTAGTTCTGTACAGAGAACCATGGTAGGTATACCTAGTCAAGGAGGATCAACTGTATATATTTTAGTTGCCAGTGCTAAAACTCAAACAGCTGCAAACTCCATCTTAACTGATGTATTTGGATGTAGCGATGTTGTTATGTTTGATGGCGGCGGATCTACTCAATTTAAATCAGGAAATACTAATTATTATCTAAATGCTTCTAGAACTTTACCAGTTATATTTGCTATAAATTAGATAGAAACAAAGGTTAAAGGGCGATAATTATCGCCCTTTATTGATAGATGAAAAAATATAGAAAGAAATCGAATTGATTTCACCTTCAGAAAAATAACTATAGTAATATATTTTAATCGTAAAGCATAGTCTTATGAATATACTGATTTGGCTACTAGCATGTGGAATATTCTTAAATAAAGAGTATTTGTCTCAAAACATTCAACAAGAAGTCGTAGATGAGAATATTATAACAGTTCCCGATCAGATTTTATTCAACAAAAAAAATATAAACATGCTTTTTCATATCATTCAAAAAAAGATAGAGAATATCTATACACGAAACACATTACAACACTCTCCCCAAATTCAGCAATATAAAGATGGGATCATCTCTCTTTCCAAAAAAAACTCTCCCCTTACGCTTATTTCTAATGTTAGTGAAATTTTATGAACCATTAGAGAAGGAGTAGAACTTCCCTTATATGCTATTTGAGAATACTATTTGGCAGTTTGTGGCACCCAAGGAATACAAAATCTTCCTGTTTGCATCAGATCACAAGATAGTGGTCATTTTGAAGAAATACCCTTTTATGGGGTGCTTATTGCAAAAAAAGGGGATAAACATTGGTATCCGTTTTTAGAAGTGTATGATCAAACAAAAGAAATAGGATATCAATCTAACGTTCCTTACGCATTATGGATTGATAGTGGAAGATTATTATTAAGTGTAGTTCTTATCTGAAATGGAGGATGATCTGGTGAAGGAACAGAAAGCGTGTTTGTTTTAGAGGAAGATGGTAATTGGAAACTAATAGGATGTTATTATTATATTCCTGATATCTATGGACACGAAGGAAATCTAAGATTTAGTTATAAGAATTACACTAATAGCGTAAATTATATTAGCACTATCTTAAATGGGTTTACTACTTATCCACTGGAACAATGTGCCAATAGTGTAAAAATATAAACTTAAAAGTTAGTTAAAACTCTTTTGTCTCCAGAAGTCACAAAACAATGCTCTATACTTTCCTCATGGAACCCTACTACAACGGCTTCTTCCTCTCTCCTACAGACGGAAATATGCTCTTCGCCCAGTCTCCTCAACCCTTACGAGTCGCTCCACTGCTCTCTGTGAAAGATTTTGCAGAAGTGAAAAAAAATATGGCTTTAGAGGAAGAAAAGTTTGCTTTCGCAGAAAAAGACGAAAATCAAAAAACCCTATCTTTCCACGGATTAAAAAACTTCCTCTGTCGAGAAAAATCTCCCTCTCAGAGGATCTACCTTTTTGATAATCACAATCACGCTCTCTTCTTTCGATACCAGGAATATCTGACCTCCCGCAAAATCTGTAAAGTCATCCATATCGATCAGCATTCCGATCTCTGGGAAAATCAGTTTTCTCTTCCTGATGATTTACTTGCTGCGGATCGCTCTCCAGAGGTGTTTCAGTTTACTCAAAAGTACTGCAATGTAGGAAATTTTCTCCCACCAGCTCTCAAAAGCGGACTTATTTCAGAGGTGATCCAAATCAGATCAGAGAGTGTTTTTTTCGCACTAAGGGAGAATTTTCTAAAAGAAAGCTATATCCTCGATATTGACCTAGATTTTTGGGCTCCTGAAATGAGTATTGATCTCCAGAAATGTTTACCTCAATTAAAACTCATCGCTGAAAATGCAGTAGCGGTGACCATAGCGACTTCTCCGTATTTTTTGGAGCAAAAAAAGGCACTACAGATGGTTGAGGAAATTTTGCTGTTTCTTTAGTATTGACTTCAAATAGTAAATAACTATAATACAGAGAAAATAAAAATCAGAGTAATAACAAATAATAAACAAAAAAATGAAGAAAACAGATTTTTTATCAATCTTCTCCGTGAAGAAACCGATTATCGGGATGATTCACCTCTGGGGGAGTGGAAGAGAAGACATCTTGGATCGTGCAGAACTGGAAGTGGATATCATGCTTGAAAATGGCATTGATGCCGTGCTAGTAGAAAACTACTTCGGAGCGGTTAGGGATGTAGAAAATACGCTCAAATGGCTAGGAAGTCATCATCCAAATGCCCTATATGGGGTGAATATTCTTTCGAAAAATATGCCAGACTTACTGGCTTTTGAATTGGCGAGGGAGTATGGTGCAAATTTTATTCAAATCGACTCTGTAGCTGGGCATTTGCTCACTACGCCAGTTGATCAAGATGGCAGATTTGCAGCAGAACTTGACGGACTTCGGACTACTTATCAGATCCCTATCATTGGCGGGGTGCGATTCAAGTACCAGTCGGTGCTTTCGGGTAGGACAGAAGCAGAAGACTTAAAAGTCGGCATGCAACGTTGCGATGCAATTGCAGTGACGGGTTCTGGTACAGGAATTGAAACAAACTTGCAGAAGATCAAAAACTTCCGCTCGGTAATAGGGGACTTCCCCTTAGTCGTAGCGGCAGGATTGACGGCAGACAACTGCCAAGAACAGATGGCGATCGCAGACGCTGGTATTGTAGGGTCCTTCTTAAAGGATACATACAAGGATATAGGCGAAGTATCGGAGAGCCATGTGAAAGAGTTAGTAGAAAAAATAAAAACATTAAGACAGCAGTAAAATGGGAACAGAAAATGAACAAAATTTCCGAACGCTATTAAAAAACGATTTGGAAATGGGAGTGATCGTAGCGAGAATGCAGGTTGGAGAGCTAACAGCTGGTCATGAGAGTACTACTCGGACCATTCAACAGCGTCACAAACGCCTGTTAATAATCTTAGGACAAACGAAAGATGCTGAGATTAACTCGAAGAATCTGTATACCTTCGACTTTCGAAGACAGATGCTACAAAAACTACTTCGAGAGCACGATCATATTGTGGTGGTAGAAGATGTTCCAGGCGATGATTTAGCTTGGACAAAAGAGATTGATGCAACCATTAAGCGACATCTCTTTCCAGGAGAAACAGCGGTACTCTACGGTAGCCGGGATTCCTTCATTCCCTTCTATGAGAAATCAAAGGGAATATATCCGACGCAGGCACTTGCCGCTGAGGAAAATGATTCAGGTACTGCTTGGCGAGACAGAGCTTCTGTTGAACCACCGAAATATTCGGTGGAAACAGCAAAGGCCTTAGCGTGGTATTTCCGTGTCGCCTCCCGTCAGTTTGAAGAGAAGTCCGAAGAGAAGATCAAAAAAGCTCTCCAAGAGTTTTCCGACAAACATAAGTTGGAGCTTGAAAAACAAAACCGTGAGATCGAAAGGTTGAAGGAGCAAATAAAAGGCTCCCAACCGCTCCACGGGAGCAAGAAAAATAGAGGTAAAACTTCTAAAAAAAATTAGAAATCTCTCAACTAACAAATTCAGAGCTATTCCTTTTGTGGGGATGGCTCTTTTTTTAAAAATCTCTCTGAATTTTTGCAAAAAAAACAAATCTGAGTATACTTAGAGATAGATTCTTTTATCTCCCTCTCTGCTTGAAATATGGCAATTACGCAGTCAGTATGTCAATCTCAACTCGAAGCTCAGTTTTTGAAAGGTTTTTCTCAAGCAGAAAATATCGGACAACTGACTTCAGATGCCTGGGGAGCAGATAAATATACCTGTATTAATGAGATGGGAGGGATGGTCTCTGTAAATAACTTCCTCCAGCAGATCAAACTTAATAAAGCCGAAATCCCTGCAAGTGAACAGCACGGAGTTCCTTCCGCCTCTTCTTCCCTTACTACCACAGGGCAAACTACACAAACAGGAGCTGATTTGGAACGAGAAGATCAAATCATTGATGGGATTGCGACCTTTGGAAAATGGGTCTTGATTATCTTTGTGATCGCTATAGGAAGCAGAATTTTATTTTCTATGCTCCAGAGAGCTTTCCGTTATGGATATGCGTTTCTCAATTCTCATAGATTAATTTTTCTCAAAGTCCTCCTTCCTCGTGGAGATGGGAAAGCCGACCGTGAACAGGAAAAAGAAATTGCCAAAGATATGAAAGAAAAAATCTGAAGAATGTCTCAGGTTTTCAATAATCTCTACAAGATGGGAGATATTTCTACCCACGAAAAACTTATGGGAAAATTCTTTGGAAAGCAGAAACTTATTCTCATTTATCAGTATGAAGAGGGACAAATCCACTGTTTAGTGGGAATGTATCCAGAGTATCAGCATATGGTAGAAAGTGCGATTGCTTCCCAATATGCTTCTGCTTCTATTGAAAGGGTAGCTAAACCCAAATTCTTCACCAAGAAATACTATGATATTGAGGTACTTGAACCTGCTAAAGACCCGCTTTATACGATTAAACTCTACAAAAATCTGCCTGATGATCCGATCAATAATATTCTGGACTCCGTAGGAAAGGTTTCCCCAGAAGATACCGTAAATATCATTGTAGTCGTAAAACCAGAAAATCCTAGCTTTAATGCGAGAAGGCAGGTTGCTGCTGATAGACTCTACAAAAATTTGGATCTCTACGAGACGAAGCGACGACACCGAAAAAATCTGATCAATCCTCTCAAATGGTTCAGCTTCCTGTTCCTTTGACCCAGTGATAAACTCGTTTCTAGCAAAAAGGAAGAAGAAAGAGTCACTATGGTACGTATGGTGAAAGCCAAAGAAGATAGTAGAAATGCGATGGGTGAAGAAGCTGCGAATCCAGCTTTCCGTTCCTGTATCTCTCTAGTAGCCTCTTCCAATACCCCCAATAAACCTCGTGAAATCCTCAATAATCTGGAAACTGCTTACAATGTCTATGCAGACGAATATAGTAATGCTCTCGAAGCTTCAAATACGAAACATGATATTTTCGGATGGATTTATCGTCCGCTATGGACGGTAGCTGTGAATGTGTATCTGACAGGATTCTTTTCTAAGTATTCTTATTTTTCTACCAATGAGCTGACTTCACTCTATCATTTTCCTGACGGTACCTACAATCGTGCTCCTGCTATCGAATGGATGCAATACAAAGTGGTGGCTCCTCCTTCCAATCTCCCAACCTTTCCTGATGATCAGCGAAATGGAAAAGTGATTTCTGGAGTGCTTGCCGAAAATTATAAAAAAGGAAATCTGTCTACCATCTTGAAAGAGTACGAACACACGCGAGCAGTAGGATCTCGTACAGATACCGTTGAAATAGAAGGAGAAAACGGAGAAAAAACTACGGAAGAGAAAAAAATTAGAGGATACAAAATCTTTAAAGATGGAGTGCTTCTCGGAGTAAATATTTATAGAAATGTTTTTTCTCCTGTGTATATTAAAAGAGAGGACAGAACCAGACACCACTACTGTATTGGAAAATCAGGTACGGGAAAATCCGTATTCTTGCAAACACTTGCTCGCCAGGATATCCGAAATGGAGATGGACTGTGTTTGATCGATCCGCATGGAGATTTAGCAGAAGATATGCTTGCTTATATCCCTAAAGAAAGAGCCAAAGATGTCGTCTACTTCGAGGCAGGAGATGAAGAAAGACCGATGGGACTCAATCTTTATGAAATCGATAATCTCGATCAAGCTGATCGTACCGTAAATGATGCTACAGAAATTTTTCTCAAAATGTTTGGTCCAGAAATCTTTGGACCTCGTATTCAGGAGTATTTTAAATATGGAAGTCTGACCTTGCTAGAAGATTTCGAAGACAGACCGACCTTACTGGATGTGACCAGACTTTTTACTGATGACGCTTTCCGTGAATTCAAACTCAAAAAAGTGACGAATGCCGTGGTACGTAATTGGCGGGAAAAAACCTATAATGCTATGGGAGACCGTGAAAAACAGGAGATTATTCCTTACTTCTCTTCAAAATTTGTATCGTTTAATACCAATAGACTTATCCGTAATATTATCGGACAAACCAAATCAGCGTTCACCTTTGATGATATTATGAATAATCAAAAAATTCTGCTTATCAACCTCTCTAAAGGTAAGATCGGTGAATTGAATGCCCAATTGCTCGGTATGATCATTGTGTCTAAAGTCTACAATTCAGCGATGGCAAGAGCCTCTATGGATGCAAAAGATCGTAAAGATTTTTATCTCTATGTCGATGAATTCCAAAACTTTGTATCAGGTACCTTTGCGGATATCCTCTCCGAAGCCAGAAAATATAGACTTGGATTGATAATGGCTCACCAGTATATCGCACAGCTTGATCCTGCAAAAGGATTGGGAGATAGTGGAGGAGGAAAATCTGACGTAAAGGCAGCAGTATTTGGTAACGTGGGAACGATGATGTCTTTTAAAGTCGGTGCACCCGATGCTGAGTTTCTGGAAAAAGAATATGCTCCCGTTCTCTGACCTCAGGATATTGTGGGAATTGCCAATTATAAAGCCTATGTAAAGCTGAATATCGATAACTCCACCACCCGTGTATTTAGTATGAACTCTATCTTTACCAAGGATTATCAAAATAAAAAGATTGTCCCTATTCTCAAAGAATACTCTGCAAAAAAATACTGACGTAGAAGAGAATTTGTAGATGCTGAAACCAGAGCGAGACTCTGACTAGGAATCGAAGAAGAAAACTTGCCTGAGGTACCTTCTTCAGAGGTTTCAGAAAATGTTCCTTCTGCCGATACTTCTTCAGAGACTGCTTCGACCGATTCACAGGAACAGCCTACGACAGAAGATCAAACTACTGATAGCTAAGTTCTTGATTTATAAAAATTCTTCTAAATCTGAAAGAAATTCATTTTCATCTGCCCAGTCTCCCTCATAACGCTCACCATTGATAAAAAAGGTGGGAGTCACTTCAATTTCAGCTTTATCTCCTGATAAGATATCCGCATTTACCTTATCCAAGACTTCCTGACTTTGGAAATCTCTGATGAATTGCACTTCATCCAGTCAAAGTTCTCTGGCATATTGCAATAAAGAAGCGTCATCCAGTTCTTCTTGATGTTCAAAAACGAGATCGTGCATCTCCCAAAATTTCCCCTGCAATCCTGCAGTCTCCACTGCGAGCGAGGCATTGAACGCGTGAGGATGTAATTCCTGTCGCGGATAGTTTCTGAAAATGAAGCGAAGATTGTCGCCGAGTTGCTGTTGGAGGGTCTTGACGGTGTAGTAAGTTTCTCAGCAATAGGAGCATTCATAATCGCCGTATTCGATGAGGGTGATAGGAGCGGTTGCAGGACCTTGGATGTGGTCGGTGGAGGTGGTGGTAATGGGCATTTGGTAGGTGGGGTAAGGGGTAAAGCGTCATTGCGAGGGAACGAAGTGGACGAAGCAATCTAAATGTCTATTTGATTTGTAGTTTGCTTCGTCGATTCCCTTCGCTTTGCTCTGGGTCACTCCTCGCAATGACGAGATGTTTTCTATTCATCGACTCCCTTCATATGCTCACAATTGAGATGAGAGGCATCACAGAAGGGCATATTTCTCGACTGACCGCAACGGCAGAGAGCCTGGCGATTACGAACGGGATAGCTTTCTCCATCACTGCTTTCTACTTCAATGCTTCCTTGCACGAAGAGGGGACCTTTTCGATCTTTCCCCAAATCTTCTACAATTCAGATTTCTGCCTCCAGTGCAGGTTCCATCAGATTTCCTTCTGTATCTACTGCGGTAAGTCTTCATGGGCAATTACTCGCACTTCTTATCGCTCTTTCTTTTGCTTCGGGGTCGGCGGAGTCTTTGGTGTCCTGTCGGGTCCCATTTCCACGGTGGCAAAATCTGGCTACGGCACAATATTTTTCGTTATCCAAAAGTCAGAGTTCTGCTCCCTGATAGAAAAGAGCCCCGTCCTGATATTCTTCTTTAGTAGCGTATTCGGTCCCTTCAAATCCGATTTTCACATGAGTCCCATCACAAAATGGTTTATTTTGCGAATGTCCGCAACGGCAGAGATGGGTGATTTCTTCGTGGGGATAGTCTTTTCATTTCTCTCGCTCAGCTGAGCCTCCGTGTTCGCCTACGGTCATTTTTTCTTGTCTGATAGGGACTGTTCCGCAGACTTCGTAGGGTCCTTTGGGGAGAATAGTAATGTTGGCAGTTTTGCACTTATCTAAAGAGGCTTCTTTGGACATTTTTACTAGGAAGAGAAAATAAAGAATTGGTGTTTATATAACGGAGCAACAAAAAATGTAATGCCCATAATTTCCTTTTATAAAAAGCATTGAGAAAAGCAAGAAAAATTAACTTGACTTTGATATATATATGAGTATAATAAAGATTGAAAAAAATAAAAAAATTACAGTCATGAAAAAAATTGAAAATCTGCTCTTCGGAGCCCTGACGGTGGTATTTCTCTGTTTGTCCGTATTATTCTATTTGGGGAAAATAGAGACTGTTGCAAATTCTCCTTCGAATTCGGAGGTATGTGCGGTATGTTGTTTGCTCTATGCAGGAGGCTTCGTTGTTGTCCTCTTAGCAAAACCCTTTAATTCCCTGTCATGGTCATGGAACTAAGAAAAACTTAAGATCGCCAAACTGGCGATCTTTTTGTATACTTCTCTTTACATACTTTCTACGGTATCGATTCCGAGCAACTCTAATCCATTTTTTAGTACCTGTTGTACACTTTGGATCAGAAGGAGACGTGCTTGGCTAAGGTCAGGATTCGTTTCATCGATGATTTTATGGTTATGATAATAGCTATTAAAAAGCTGAGCCGTATCTAAGCAGAAGCGTGCAATGTAATTTGGTTTGTAAGAGGAGGCAGATTTTTGGACTTCTTCGCTAAATTTTGAGAGTTGGAGGAGGAGAGATTTGTCTGCTGGGGTATTGAGAAGTCCCCGCATAGAAACCCCCTTCCGCTTCGCTCCCTCCCCCTTCTCAGGGGGCAACATCTCCTGCTGTGCTTTCCTTAAAATAGAGCTAATTCTGGCATACGTATATTGCAAATACGGTCCTGTTTCTCCTTCAAAGGAAAGAGCTTGCTCAGGATCAAAGAGAATTTTCTTTTCACTATCTTGCAATAAAATCCAAAATTTCAGTGATCCAAATGCCACCGCTCTCGCAGTCTGCTTTTTTTGCTCTGCAGGGATTTCTCTGTCTGCCATTAGGGCTTCTGCTTGTTCTAGGAGTTGGTCGCGGAAATCTTCGTAGAGAATCACATTTCCCGCACGAGAAGACATTTTTCCGTCCTTCAAATCCAATAATCCGTAAGAAAGATGATGGAGTTTATCAAAATCAAATCCGATGAGTTCAAGGGTCTTAAAAAGCTGTTGAAAATGGTGTTCTTGTTCGCTTCCCACGACATAGAGGGAAATATCGTAATGAGGGTATTCTTCCCTTTTTCTGTATGCTAAGGCGATATCTTTGGTGGAATACAGCGATGCTCCCGTGGATTTTAGCAGGAGAAATCGTCCAAGTTTCCACTCTTCCAAATTGATTGCCACGGCTCCTTCGGAGTATTGGGCGATGCCGTCAGCAAGCATTTGCTGGACAATCTGAATTCCAGGCTGTTCCACTTCACTTTCAAAGTATCGTTTATCGATATCTCCACTCCCGAGTTCAGCAAAAATTTTCTTCATATCGATGAGGCAAAGTTCTCTGGTTTCCTTCCAAATTTTTTGTAATTCTGGGTCGCCGTCTTCTAATTTTTTTTGAAGTGCTCCGATTTCTGCTTTATACTGGTCAGGATTTTCCTCTACTTTTTTGGTGGCGAGAGTATAGAGTTCCCCTACCCACTTTGTGAAATTTTTGCTGGGGAAGTTTCCTTTTTCTGGATAAAAATTGAGATAGTACCAAATCCATTTCGCTACATGGGCTCCGATGTCGCCAGGATAGCAACATTTGATGACCGTATTTCCCGCAAATTTGAGAATTCTAGACATACTTTCACTGACGAGAATATTTCTCACATGTCCGATATGAACGGATTTATGGGTGTTGGGCTGTCGTCCCTCGATAAGCACTTGTTTTCAGGTAGCGATGCCGTGTCCGTAGTCAGCTTTCTTTTCTGTTATTTCTGTTAAGACCTCTTTGGCGAGGACCTCTTCCTTAATTACTGCATTCACATACGGTCCCACCGCCAAAAAAGCAGAAAAAATCTGAGTCTCTTCATGTTTCAACTTGCTTACAAGGTCTTTCGCCAATTCTGCGGGATTCTTCCCAAAGTCCTTCGCGATTCTAAAGCAGGGGAAAGCGAGATCTCCTTCGATAGTATCTGGAGCTAGGGTAATTTGTTCTTGTAAAACTTCAGAGAGAATGCCGAGATGTTTTTCGAGGAGTTGTGCAAATGCAGATTGATAGGTCGTAAGCATACGAGGCAGAGAAAAAAGATAAAAGAAATCAACATTTGTAAGAGTATAGAGATTTGGAGAGAAATTTCCACCTGATTCTTTGTTCTTTTTAAGACTTGACTTTCGTATATATATAAGTATACTCTACGAAAGAATAAAAACTAAAAAAGATCATTATGTTTAAAAACGGTATTGAGAGACCTCTCTCAGAAAAAAGGGAAGAAATTCAGATATTAGCTGAAGAACTCTTCAAAAAGATTATCGGGCTAGACCCGAAAGTACGAATTGACACAAAAGAACGCAAGGGAGTCCAAGTTTTCTGTTGTGTGCCTGGCAGTCGCAATCTCCTCATACTACGAGTAGGTGAGCCATCCGAAGCAGCACAATTCTTCTCAATAGAGAAAGCTGTCAGGACGGATTTATCTGACGATATGACTTCAGATGAGTCAGCAGAAGAAAAACTCTGCCGATTCCCAGGAGCAGTCGCCTTTAACGGATCAAAAGAAGAAAATCCTGATCTCTGGGTAATTGTTTCAACCTCAGGTTTATTGGGGGCTGAAGACTCAGTAATAAGCTGTATCATTCAAGGAAAAATCTGGGGAATCTCTCCCAGAGAAATTATTGCAGATTTGCGGGGCTTCAGGCTTTCGGAGGGGATCACCCAAGAGGGGCATTATCTTAATGCTCTGATTGAGGAGTATAGTTAAAGAAAGAACAAGCGAGCGGTCATTTTATAAGGTGGCTGCTTTTTGTATAATGTTTAATTGAATGTTAAATTGACTTGACTTTTGATATATATATATCTTATACTACAGAAGTATAATAAAATAAATTCATATGAAAAGGTACAAAATTACAAACCTTGTCTTGGCTGCAGAATCTTTCAGCCGAGATGAAGACGCCAGCCAAGTGCTGGAAGCCTCCTTGAGAGAAATTCAGTCCAAGAAAGATGGAGCTTCCATCGAGGTAATCACGGAGGTGGATGAAGAGACGGTGATCGCTGCATTTGCACGCGAAGTCCCTCCTCATTGTTTAGGAGAAATGGTTGGTGCAGTCCTAGCGGATTACAAAGACTGACTTCTCTCTATCAAAAGTAAATGGTTCCCAACCTATCAAGGGGACCATTTTTTATAGAGAGGAAAAAAGTGTTTCGATCAGATTTTTCTGCTCTTGAAGACCAACCATATTAGCAAAAAGACTGGCAACGGTCAAAGGTCATATCCCTCCAGGTACGGGAGTAATATGTTTCACGAGTGGCTCGACTTCATCAAATTTCACATCTCCCGTGGCTTTCCCCTCCAAAAAACCATATCCTACGTCAATCACGATTTGTTCTCCATTAGGATTGATAAACTCCTTGGTGATGAGATGAATGACTCCTGTACAAGAGATAATCACATCAGCTTTTTTCGTCCATTCTTGAATCACCTCTGGGCTGTCTTGATCAGTAAAGGTTCTGACTTCTGCACCTCTCATGAGACACTCAATTGCGAGTGGTTTCCCAGATACATTGCTTTGCCCGATGATAGCAATTTTGAGACCTTTCATGGATCCCAACTGATAATACTCCCACAAATCCAAAACAGCCCTAGCAGTCGCAGGACAAAAAGAGAGGAGTCAAAGCTGATTCCAACCATTCACGATCCCTCCCAATCCATCAATATCCTTCAATGGATGGACCGAAGCACAAATTTCGTCCCTATACGGTTGCAGAGCTTCTGGCAAGGGGAGTTGTACGATAATCCCGATACAGTCAGGATCACTATTGAGTTGATGAATCGTTTGTTTGAGAGTGTCCACGGAGTAGGGTAGTGTAATACTATTCTCATCGATAATCTTACAAGCAATGCCGAGAGATTCTGCATACTTTTTCTTATTCTGCACATAGACTTGGGAAGGATTATTCTCTCCCAACATCAAAATCGCGAGATAAACCAGTCTGTCTCAGAAAAGTTGCACTTTCTGGGCTAGCAGTCTGCTTTTGGTTTCTTCTGCGAGAGGTTTTCCGTATAAGAGCATGGAGACATGTAGAGAGTAAAGAGATAACGTTGATTAGCGTATGAAAATGAGGGAAAATATCAAGGAATATTGGATAAGAAAAAAACTATAAAATAGACTTGACTTTAATATATATATCTGTATAATAGAGTAAATATAAAATTTAAAAAAATGAAAAAAAATGACCCAATCGGCATCTTAAACGATGCAAAAAATCGTCTAGAAGAGACAGTAGGCCAGCTTACGGGCACCCGTACCAGAGTAGAAAGAACTATTGCATTGCTAAAACATGAAAAGACTACTCTTTTAGGGGAAGAAAAGTTAACAGAGATATTCTCCACGTTAACCCCCTACGTAGAACAACTGAATCTAATGGAAAGCAATATGGCTATCCTATACCAAGCATTGCGGGAAAGGCTCGCAGAGCTCGGAGAAGCATAAAGTTTCTTCTACAAAAATTACTTATCTGAAAACGTTGGTGAAATCACTGACGTTTTTCTTTCAACTCTGCGAAAAAACTCAAAAAACATTTGATTTTTCTGATAAGATACATATACACCATAAGTAAGATAGCTTTTTAAGGTTATTTTTATCCCCTAATCCTACTATCACGAATGGATTTGAATAAAGTCATGCTCATTGGTCGCTCCACCAACAATTTGCAGGTGAAAACCATTGAGTCCACAGGTACTCCGGTAGTGAATTTTACTGTGGCTACCAATAGAAAGTTCAAAAACAAAGACGGCAATACAATGGAAGATGCCGAGTACCACAGATGTGTTGCCTATGGTAAAGGTGCAGAGGTATTGGGGAAATATCTAGTCAAAGGTAAGAGAGTCTACATTGAAGGACGCTTGAGGACTAGAAAATGGCAGGATAGCGAAGGTGCTGAAAGATTTTCTACGGAAATTATCGTGGATAGCTTTATTTTCTTGGACGCAAGAGCCGAAGGAGATGGAGAGATCGAAGCTGTAGAAACTACAGTACCTGAAATCTTGGACGAAGAAATGCCCTTCTAAGTAAGGTATCCTATTGGGTTATCTTTCATAGGATATTCGTATCTCTTCTTTTTAATTGAAATGAACTATTACGCTGATGATTACTGGACATAAGTTGATAAAATTCTGAGCTGAAGTGTTTGATCTTCTGGCTTTTTTGGTATTGGTATTTGGGGTGATCTTGTGTATCAGATTTTTTATTGCTACTCCCTATACGGTGATAGGATCAAGTATGATGCCAAATTTCGCAGAAAAAGATCGAGTCATCGTAGAAAAATTGACCCAGAGATTTGATAGTTTCCAGAGAGGGGATGTTATTGTTTTCGTTGCTCCAGGGAAAGACGTGCCTTATATTAAAAGGGTTATTGGACTTCCAGGAGAAACCGTGCTCGTGCAAAATGGGAATGTGTATATTTGTTCTGAAAATATTCCTGCAGGTTCCTTAGTCTCCACTTCCGATGGTCTAAATTGTGAACAGCTTTCTGAGTCTTATTTACCTCAATATACTACCACCATCGCTTCTTGTGGCAGAGAAGAGTTTCCTGTCAATGGAGGGTATTTCGTCATGGGAGACAATAGGGGACGTACCACAGATTCTCTCTGTTGTTTTGGGATTCAATGTTATGAAGGAGCTAATTATGTAGTGCCAAATTCTCACCTCATTGGGAAAGTACGAGTGAGGCTCTATCCGAGTTTTACTAAATTTTAGGACTAGGGGTAATCCAAAAAAAGCTCTTGATATATATATGCGAATTGTTATAGTGTCAATGTAAAATAAAAACATTAAAACAATAGCAAAATGGCAAAGAAATTTTTTACAGCAGATTGGCACGCAGGAGAAGTTTTGGAGAATATCCCAAGCCTCCGTGCAACACATTCTTATCTCCGTCCAGCACGAACGGACACCTTAATCGAACAATGGATCCAAGAATGTTGGGGAAAACTGACTTCTGAGGATACTTTGTTTTTTCTGGGGGATATGGCGTTGAGATTGGAAGATTGGCAGGTATACAAAGCCCTTCCTCCGTGCAAAAAGATCCTTATCATGGGCGATAAGGAGTATAAGAGTAAATTTTTCTCTCAAGAAGAATTTCTGGAAGAAATTGGGAAACTGGATCTTTTCGAAAAGATCAGCATTTCTGATTCTGTAGAGGTGAATGGACGACATTGGACGATGGGACATGTTCCTACCTCCTTGTTTGCTAATCAAACTCCAATTCTCTGTGGACATGTTCACGATATTTGGAGGTCTCAAATGACACCGCAGGGGTTCCCGATTATTAATGTGGGAATCGATGCTTGGCATTGCCTCGTAAGCGAGGAATTTATCCAACATCAGTATGATGCCTTAACAAAAGGCTATTACGATGGGGAAGCAAGAGTAGATTTGTGGAAAACTAAAGAATAAAAAAAATGAAAAAAACAGAAACAAAATTACTATTACCGAAAGAAGGTGTTCTCCTTCCTGAGAATGGGAAGTATAGACTTTATTTCTTAGCTGGTCCTATCCGAGGTGGTGGAGACTGGCAAAAAAAAGCGATTCAGCTTTTGATGGACTATGATCCAGGGTGTTATGTCGCCTGCCCTTGTTGGTATCAGAAAGAAGCATCGTTGCTTCCCTATCAAATGGCATCAAATGACCACTGTTTGTTTTTTGAACGGCAGACCTTGTGGGAACGGTATTATTTGCGTGAAGCTATTATGCATGGATGTATTATCTTTTGGCTTCCTATCGAAGATCCAAAAAATCCACGGAAGAAAGAGGATGGACCTTATGCTAGAGAAACCTATGGCGAAATTGGTCGTTGGTCAATGAAGGCATTTATACAAGGGGCTCATCCTATCTTTGGGGCAGAAAAGGGATTCTCGGGACTGGATCAAATTCATGTAAATCTTTGCGAAGACTTTTGGAAAAAATTCCCAATCTATGACTCTTTGGAAAAGACGATAAAGAAAGCGGTTAAGTATGCAAAAGAGAGGAATAAATTTCACAAAGCTTACGATCCTGAAAAAGATGCTTATCCGTATTCGGCTTACCTGAGTGGAGATTATAGACGTCAAGATAATCTCTAAAAACTATAAAAAGGACTTTCATTTCTGAGGGCCCTTTTTTTTACTTGTCTTTTGTAGCAAAATAGAAATGTCAGTAAATTCCCAATAATAGAAATGCTAGTAAAAGTTAAAATCAATTGATTTTTTATGATCATATCTTTAAAACACCAATAACCCCAAAGGGGTTTAACAAATTAGCACAGGGCAACGCCCTGTGTAGGGTAGAATACCCTAAGACAAGCCACGAAGTGGCGTAATAATTTATAAGTTATCAATACCTTATGGCTCAATCTCTATCAAAAATGTATGCTCATATTACATTTAGCACAAAACATCGTAGTCCAGACATTGATGAGACCATTCAACCTAAAATTTGGGCTTATTTAGCAGGAATTTGCAATGCACTAGAATGTTCTGTAATTCAAGTTTGAGGGTTTAATGACCACATTCATATTTTATGTCTCTTATCTAGAAAAATTAGTCAGATGAAATTGATTGAAGAACTAAAACTGATAAAGTTATTCAATATATACAAAGTCAAAAAAATCATCACATAAAACAGGATTATAAGGATGAATTGTTATTATTTCTGGAAAAATATAATGTGGATTATGATGCAAAATATCTCTGGAACTAATTATTTCGCCACTTCGTGGCTTATCCCGTAATTTTACAGAATACACAGGGCGTTGCCCTGTGCTAATTTGTGTCGCCCCCTTGGGGCTAGTTATTTTGTAAATCTGACATTTTTATTTTTGCCTACTACTGTCATTTTAACTCTGCTGGTACACAAAAAATCATTTTCCCTTACATTTTGGATTTTTTTGAGTATACTTCAAGTGCCAGATGATAGAAATTCTGATAAAGTTTCGTCTTTATTGGAGGTTCTATCCCTATTGAAAGCCCTGTTAGACTTGTTCTAATGGGGACTTTTTTTTATTGAATTTTTTATAATTATAAAACGAAAGATTTAATTGAGAGATATTGCAGTTATTTAAAAAAAAGTCTGTTTTTTTTTGCAAATTTTGAGGAAAATGAGTATACTTAGAGCGTATTTAGTTTTTTACTTGTAGATGATGAAAAAATATCTTACACTACTCCTTTTAATCTGAGCTTTATTTCTAGGGATAAGCGGAAATTTTATTTCAGCCCAAACTCCTCCAACCATGGAGCCAATTACAACGCCACTTCCTCAAATAACTGTTCCAGAAACCAAAACTAAGTCTCCAGAAGAACTTTCGGCAGAAATGAAGGCATTATCAGACAAAATAATAGCAGATGAAATAGCTAAAAAAAAATCAGAAGAAGGAAATACAACTCAAAGTACCATCGGTCTCACTATGACCACAGAATGTATGAAGGGGGTCGGGTGTAAAATGGATGTTGCAAAAATGCTTGGATTAAAAGCTCAAACCCCGACTGACGATAGAACTTCTGTCCTTACCTTTGTCCAAGACCTCGTCCTCGCAGCCACCTTTTTCATCGGTACTATTGTCACTCTCGCATTTATTCGAAGTTGAGTCCTCTTTGTAATGTCTGGAAGGGATGGGGATTCCACTAAAAGAAAAACCGCTCAAACAGGTATGATCAACGCTGCTATCGGTCTGCTTTTAGTCTCTGCATCCTATGCAATCGTCAGATTAATTCAGTATCTTGCAAGTGGAACATAAATCCGTATATATGGACTATGCACATCGACCTTTCTCATCTCCCCAATGATCCAGGAGTCTACCTTTTCAAAGATGCTAGTGGCACGATTATCTATATAGGAAAAGCTAAAAATCTGCAAAAAAGAGTGTCCCAATACTTCGCTCCTGGTTCTCTCCGAAAACAAGAAATGCTCGCCAAGGCGAATGCAGTGGATTTTTTGGTAGTGAAGAATGAGAATGAAGCCTTATATTTAGAGAATAATCTGATAAAAAAGCACAAACCGTTTTACAATACGATGCTCAAAGGAGGGAATGGGTATACGTATATTAAGCTGACTTCTCATCCGTTTCCACAAATTCTCCTCACGAGGACAAAAAAGAATGATAAAGCAACCTATATTGGACCTAAACATACTACCCAAGAGCTAAAAAAACTGCTTCAATATCTCCGTCAAGTCTTAGGATATCGTACTTGCCCGATTTCTCAGTTTAAACAAAAGAAGGTGTGTTCTGATTTTTATTTTGGTTTGTGTAAGGGATGGTGTGCTCTCGCAATGACCTGACTCACTCAGCCAGACTACAAAGCCCTCCTTCAGCTTTTTATTTCCTTTTTTAAAGGAAACACCAAACCCATCGAAAAAGATCTGAAACAGAAAATAGACCTCGCCATCCAGCAGGAAAACTTCGAGCGAGCCGCCAAATTGAGAGACATCTATCTTCATATTGAGCAATTTGTCGAAAAACAGCACGTGGAACTGCCCAAAAATACTTCTGGATATGTAGTAGAAATCAGACAAATCTGAACACGAAATGTTTTCGTTCTCCTCAATTTTTATGAGGGAAGGTTGATTGACGTAATCCGTGAAAAAGTTTCGGTGGACGAAGGAGATTTTTCGCATATGCTCGCAGGATTTGAAATGGAAATAGGGGAGTTGATCCCTCTCGGAGCAGAGGGGATGATCGTCCATTCTCAAAGTATGAAATTTCTAAAATCTGAAGAGCAAGCTCTCCAGCAGATGTTGGACAAGTTTTTCGATTCTTATGTTATTTCCGCCTCTTTCGAAGGGGATAATCTCCAGAATGAGCTTTTACAAACTCTGCAGAAAAGATATGGGCTGAAAAAGTTTCCCTATCGCATGGAATGTGTGGATATTTCCCATCTCTCAGGAAGCTGGATCAGTGGAGGATTGACCTGTATGATAGGAGGATTACTTGAAAAAAAAGGCTATCGTAAATATAAAATCCAGAGCGTGAAAGGGCAGAGTGATGATTACGCGTCCTTGAAAGAAGTATTAGAAAGGAGGTTAAAATACAACGAACCACGTAGGGACGGGTCTTGAACCCGTCCGAACGGCGAAGCCGTTGAAAGGGAGTCACCAGATCTTTTCATTCTCGATGGAGGAAAGGGGCAATTAGGGGTTGTGAAAAAGCTTTATGAAGAAAATGAAAAATTTAGATCGATCTTTGAGACCCTCCAATTTATCGCCCTCGGAAAAGGAGAAGCCAGAAAAAAATCTGCTATCGGTTCACACTCTACCCGCTCAACTCAGGATATTGTCGGTGAACATATCTATCGCTTCGATGAAAACTGGAACATCATTGAAATCCCGCTGATCTATGATCAAGCGGACAAACTTCTGATAAAACTCCGTGATGAAGCTCACAGATTTTCAAACTATTATAGAAAGCAACAAATGAGTAAAGAACTCACCTTTTCAAAATAAAAATTACAAAATTTGTGCCAAAATTGTTATTCAATATCACACTTTTTCCCCAATTTTCTCGCCAAATCTTCCGTCTCTACCAAATACTTCTGCATTTCCTCCAACCCCGCCTTCCAAAACTCTGGCTGAGCGATATCAATCCCCATCTTCAAAAAAGTCTCCTTTGGTGAAGCATTTCTTCCCGCAGAGAGAAAGTCTTTAATCTGCTCAATAGAAATCTGCCCCGTATGAAGGAGGGATTCCATAGACTTAGAGATCAAATCCCCCGAAGCATACGAATATACATAGAAAAAGAACCTAATATGACTCCAGTACACCCACCAATATTGAGTTCCCTCAGGAAAAGCAATGGAATCTCCCAGATAGGCTTGCATACTAGAGAGAAAAAGCTGTCAGATTTTTTGACTTGTGAGATAGCCCTCTTCACGAAAAGCAGTATGCAAATGCTGTTCAAAGCGGAAACAAGCTATTTGTCTTTGCACGGTAGCCACCATATCATCTAGTACCGACATACGAAAGGTCAGAAGCTCCTCCCCTTCCAAATCCGCGGAAAGTTTCCTGACCAATACATTCTCAAAAAACGTACTTGCCACCTCAGCAGTAGAAATTACCGCTCCATAATTGAGAGCATTCTGTTTACGTTGCAGAATAGCATTGATCCCGTGCCCAAGCTCATGAATGAGGGTAGAGACATCCCTGATTTTCCCTGTGTAATTCAGCATAAGATAGACAGGAAGCGATTTCGTGGTATCAGAACAAAAAGCTCCTCCTCTTTTGCCTTTCCCAGGATAGACATCAATTTTTCCCGTATTCAGGAACTCCTCAAAAATCTCTCAAAATATAGGATCTAAGGCATTGATCGTCTCGCGAACTACATCAACCGCTTCCTCAAAAGAATACTCCTTATCTAGAGATCCATATTTGAGGGTTTTTTCTGCATAAGTTAGGCTCTCTTTCCCGAGCAATCTGGCTTTTAACTGATAGAATGCTTGAGAAAGGGAATAATAGGACTCGACTTGGCTCGCCATCGCTTCTACCACTTCGGATCCTATATCGTCATTGAAAAATCTTGAAGCCTCAGGGGAAGAAAAGCTACGAAGCTGATCCACCTCTTTTTTATATTCCAATACCGCATTAAGTTCATTTTCTGCAATGGGAGCAAGCTCAACCAAAATTTCATGCACTTGCTTCTCAGCCCGCTTTCTTTTTTCCTCTTCTTGATCTCCACAGAGATGAAGCAGTTGTTCAAAAGAGAGTCCCTCGACTTCACGCTCAGCCAAAAGCTTTTCCACCATACTCACCCGATTTTCATAGGAAGTTTTGGAGAGAATATTGAGAATTTTTTCGCCTTCTGGAGTGAGTAAATGTTTTGCTTCTGCAAATTTCTTTTCCAAAAAGTGACGATATGGCTCTAAAAGCGGAGTATTCAAAAATTCTGTTTGCTTTTCAGGAGAAATCATAGAAAGTGAAAGCTCAAAAAAGAGGAGTTTATTTTGCATCTTCACCGCAAATTCATCAGCTTTATTGGCACCTGAGAGGATCTCCTCACGATCAGAATGAATCTGCTTTTGCAACCAAAAATAATAGCTTTCCGCTCCAATGACACCAAAATCATCTCCTGTGCTCGGTCCATTGCCTCCTTGAAGTATTTCATACTCATCCAGAGCTTCACGTAGAGCATGAGCATCACTCAAATAGATCTGGTTATCTCCCCATTTCTTCACAAAGTCAGAAAAAAGCTGTTCAACCTCTTTTCTCTTTTCTGCTCGGTAGTTGGGATATTGGGAGGGGAGTAATTCTTCGAAGGTTCGGGTAGTTGTAAGGTTTGACATAGGATATCAAGTAGAGATATAAATAGGGTTATAAGGAACCAACAGATTGCTGTACTACAAATTTCTGGAATAAATCGCCCTTTTCTTCAAAATTTTTCCATACGGTATAGCTTGGAGAAGCTGTAGAAAGCAGGCAAATTTTTCCTGGTGAGGTATGCTGATAGGCGAAAGCGACTGCCTCTTGCATACTGGTGGTTTCAAGGGTATTAACTGTGGGGGTTGATGTATTCGGAAAGGGACAAGCCCTTTCCCTACGGGCTAACATTTCTTTTATTTTTTTCCCGCTCTCTGGGAAAAACACGATATTTTTAATCTGACTTTTTTTTATTTTTTCTACCAACGGAGAAAAATCATATCCTCTATCCAGTCCCCCTAAAAAGATCGTCTCTACCTGGTCTCCTAAAGCATCAAGTGCAACAATAGTAGAGTCAGGAGTGGTAGAAATTGCATCATCATAAAAGGTAATCCCTTGAAACGTTCAAACCTTTTGTAGCCTATGACGCACAGGCTGAAATTCCTTCACCGTCTGTTGCAATACCTCATCATCAATATGAAGAACATCCGCCAACGCTACGATTGCACTGATATTCCAGAGATTATGCTCTCCCAAAAGTTGCACGTCACTTAAAGGAAACACCTTCCTTTCTCAAACATAAAAAAAGTCTGAGTCCCAATAATACTCTGTTCCCTCTCCACTCAATAAAGTTTTGTCCCCTGTGAGGGGGACGGCGACCCCGAGCTTTGCGAAGGGGAGCAGGGGGTTGTTAACTGTCGAACTAAACACAATATTTACTTCACTCCCTTCTAAAATCCTGAGCTTCGATTTTACATATTCTTCCATCCCTCCGTGTCGATCCAAATGCTCTGGAAAGATCGCTCCAAGAATCGAAATAAAATTCTGCTTTTTCAGCGTCTGCAACATATAGCTCGACAGCTCGATCACTACATAATCATACTCCGTTTCGAAATCGATCTCCTCTAGCACAGGTTTCCCGATATTTCCAACTACTTTTACGCGGTATCCAGCATTTTTTACTACCTCACCAGCAAGTGAAGTCATGGTAGTTTTCCCCTTACTCGCCGTGATAGCGATAACTTTCCCCTGGTAATGATCAAAGAAAAACTGCACTTGCGTGAGGACCTTATCGGCAACGGCTTGAATCTCTGGGAAATAGGGGATCCCCGCTGATTTAAAGATGAGGTCATAGTCAGCAAGATCTTGCAAATACTGTTCTCCTGAAATGGTACGAACAGCTTTTTCCTGAATTTCCTTACTATCCAAAATTGTGATTTGCTCAGGGAGCACTCAATGGTTCAATAAAAATCTGAGCGTAGATTTTCCTTCCGCTCCGTATCCGAGGATTGCTATCTTTTTAGTATGCCAACTCGTGAGATCCATTCAGCTTTTTAGAGAAGTAAACATTCTCACTATATACAAGCACCATAAAAAAACAATTGAAAAAAACTTCTAATTCTGTATAGTGGTTTCCGCTGGAACTTGGAAGATTGGCCGAGTGGTCGAAGGCGCACGTTTGGAGTACGTGTATCCGTTATGCGGATCTAGGGTTCGAATCCCTAATCTTCCGATGTCTTAGCCCCTAAAGGCAAAAAGCTTGAAATTTCCAAGCAAATCAGTATATATTATACTGTTATTTCACAGGGATGAAATGTGAAGCGGTCAATTTTAAGCACACGATGTATGAATTGATCGGCAAACTTTCACTCTGATTTATCTTCTTATTCCCTTCTATTATGGCAGTGACTGCACAACAAGTAGTGGACGCTAACGCCCACCTCGGTTCGCTCAAAAACGAATCTCATCCAAAAACTTCTCCCTATCGAGCGGAGATTACCAAAGGATTGGTAGTGATCAACCCAGAAGTTATCGCTAATCAAATCAATACCCTTCACGAATACTTACAAGAGGCTAAAAAAGCTGGTAAAGAAATCTTGGTAGTATCTGAAAAGAAAATGTATGCTCAGGACTTAGCAGATCATGCTAAAAAGGCTGGATTTTCTTATCTAGATTACAAAATCCCTGGAGGATTCTTGACTAACTTTGCCACCTTCAAAAAAAGAATAGATACCATCAATGATATGGAAAAATTTATGGAAAGTGATGCTTACACTACCTTGACTAAAAAGGAACAGCTCATTTACAAGAGAAAATTTGCGAGAGTAAATAAGATCTATAGAGGTGTGACTAAACTTACTAAAAAACCAGATATTGTAATCGTATTAGATGGAGCTATGCTCGGAGTATTGCTGGATGAAGCGAAAAAAGTTGCAGGATTGGAGACTATTGTGATCGCTTCTACCAATTTCCCTAGATACTGGGATGAAAATAAAATCATTATGGCAAATATCAATTCCCACAAGGCAGTAGATTTCGTAATAAAAAATATCTTATCTTAGGCTATCTTCTTTGCAAATAGGATTTTCTTTCCTCTTCAGGAAATTTTTCTATCGCGTAGCGAAGCATGGTTCTAGGCATTTCAAGCACATAAGTATCTAGAAAACAACGGAGTAGATTCATATCTACTCTTTTTCCTACTTCGCGAAGCATTCGCCCAACAGCTTTTTGCATTAAATCTTCTTTGTCCGTGAGCAAGAGTTGACCGAGTTTGAACGTGTCTTGATATTGTCCTTGTTTAATAAAATAGAAAGTTGCTAATATTGCAATTCTCCTCTCCCACAACAGATCAGAAACCGCAAGCTGATAGAGTTTAGAACGATCCGTGGAAAAATAATAGCAACCTACAATCTCTGGTGCCGTGAGATCAACCAAATCTCGATTATTAATATACCTCGTATTCCTTAAATAAAGCTGAATAACTTCTTCAGAAACCCCCTCTTTTTTCGTTTGCTCGATAAGAATCAATAAAGCACAGAGTCTCGCTTCGTGTCGCTCACTATGAAGAAGCTTTTCTTCTTCGTGGAGGGATAAGGTTTTAAACTCTTTGGCAATTTTTCTCGTCTGAGGGACTACGATTCAGAGAAATTTATCACCTTCTCCATACTCCCCTTTCCCTGTTTTGAAAAAACGTTGCAAAATTTTCGCTTTTTCTGGAGAGGCATAGGATTGTAAGGTCGCAAGGAGGGTAGCATACATGCTATGTAATATAGGTATTCCCTCTTTATAGTAAAGCAGACTTTTTTCTTTTTTTCTTAGCGGAAGCGATTATAAGATCAGCGCAGTTAGGGATCATGTGAGTAGGGATAGAGAACTTCAGACCGGATGACACGTTATCAAGGGGTGAGTTTGCGACGATTTTATCAAGGATCTTGTTTGGGGACAAGTATGACAACGTAAGTAATCCGTACTATGCTGCCCACTTGAACGCATTGAATGCGTTAGGGATCATAAAGGTGACAAACAATCCTGATGTGAATATCATCAGAGGGGATGTGATGATCATGTTAATGAGAGCAGATGATGAGTATGAAGG
>JAISKI010000028.1 GCA_031261265.1 Candidatus Peribacteria bacterium | reverse complement strand
GAGACCTATATCAATAGTAAGCCTAGGAAAGCACTATGATATAGGACTTCACGGGAAGTATTTCATAGCACGAACCTCCATCTTCTTTAACCTGTGCATTTCGACTTGTAATTAATAATTAGTTAATTTTGTTTGTATTTCCTTGCGGAATAGATAGAATGGGACTACTTTAGCTTTTTAACCTTTTGTCCCAATGCTTCGTCCCTCTGGCTTCGTGGAATACAGTCCATCCGAACAGCTCAAATTTGACCAACTCGTAGCAATTATTACTGCGAATTACGAGAAGTTTTGATATACCCATATTCATACGCCTGCTGTGGAAGCTAATTCTGTCCTTCTGGCAAAAAATGGAGAAGAGACAGGAAAGCAGATTTTTTGACTGTATGGACTGGCTCAAGGACCTTCCGACCTCAAAGACTACGCTTTGCATTTCGATTTAACCGTACCTTTTGCGAGATATGTTTTGGATAGAGAAAGTGAACTTACTTTCCCGTTCAAACGCTACCAAATCCAGCCTGTTTGGCGTGGAGAAAGAGCCCAGAAAGGGAGATTTAGAGAGTTTTTCCAATGTGATATTGATGTCATTTGGAGAAAAGACACGAATCAGTCGTATTTGTACTATGATGCAGAAGTGATTTTTGCGATTTCCCAGACTTTGCAACAGATTTTTTCGATTATGCAGATTGATGATATTCCTGTGATGCATATTAGTAATAGAAAGCTGTTGGTGGGATTTCTGCGTTCTCTCGTGTCAGAGGGAGAGGTGCCAGCAGTCAGTTCGTTGATTGATAAATATCAGAAAATCTGAAAGGAAAATTTTTCCGCTTCTCTCGCTGATTTGGGATTAAATGCTGAGGTCATTCAGCAGATTGTGGACTTTGTGGAAATGAAAGTAGATAGTTCATCATTAGATACTCTTGCTTCGTTGGCAGATACGCCGTTCTTCCAAGAAGGAGTAGCGGAACTCAAAGAAGTGATTAGCCTTTTAGAGAGCTTTCAAACTTCGTTCGGTCAGCCTTGTCCTTATGTTATCGATTTTCAGATTGTGCGTGGGCTGGATTACTACACGGGGACGGTATTTGAGGGAGTATTCCAAAAAGACAGCTCGCTTGGTTCGATTTCTGGCGGAGGAAGATATGGAGAATTGACGGGATATATTGACGCAAAGAGAGATGATTTCGCGGGAGTGGGAGGGACGATAGGACTTTCCAGAATTTTAGCAAAAGTGTTGGAAGAAAAAACTTCTAGTCAAAATACAGTTGCGGAGTATCTTTTTGTGAATTTTCCAGAAACTTTTCCAGAAATTCTCGCTCTTGCTGCGAAATTGCAAGCGGAGGGAAAGAAGGTGGAAATCTATCCTACTGCTGATAAATTAGGAAAACAATTCTGATATGCTGACAAAAAGGGGATTCCTTTCGTGGTTGTTTTGGGAGCGGGAGAAAAGGATCAAGGGACTTATAAAATTAAAAATATGCAGACGGGAGAAGAGACGATAGGGGAGAGGTAATTGTGGCGTTATTTTGTACCGTATTTTTTCTTTACGAGGTTCGCTAAGTAGCAACTAAGCACATTCCCTGGGCTATTTTCTTCGATTTCTGCTGAAGAGAGGGCTAAAAGTTCTTTGATTACGAGTCTTTGTACTGCTGGTTCTCCATAGCTGTCCATTAGTCCGCTTCTTTTGCAAGCTTCGTAGAGGTAGGGATTTTTCATCCCTTTAATTGCGAAAAATTTTCACAGTCCACTTTTGTAGCTTTCATCATCTAAGACTTTTGTTAAAAGTGCTTTGGTTTCTGCTGTGGGATGATAGCTATTGAGTTTTTGTAAGGTCTCCAAGAGCGGAGAAAAATCTTCTACTGGTTTCATGTTCGAGTGATATATTAAAGTAAAACGGGGTCTATGTAGATGCTTTCTCGTCCGTTGAGAGGGAGAGAAGTCTGGATGAAAATATCTGTAGTATTGCAGTCAGCTTTTTCTAGTGTTTTTCCTTTCGCGTCTACAATGTCGAGAATTTCTAAATCTCCCATGTTGTCGGGGGAAATATATTTTAATTTCATTCCTCTTTTGATTTCTTCTTTTGGATCAATGTGATGGTAGATGTTTCCGTGTTGTTCTCTGGTTTCTGGGGTGAAAGTTCCAAAGTAATTGCGATTGAAAAGCGGTCAAGCGGTATTGTGAGTGGTTTGATTAAGGGGTTCTCCATCGGGGTAGTCTTTCAAGGGATTGAAAAGGAATCCGTCTCGATAGCTACGATGAGGGACAATGTTCACGAGATTCATAATCTTCTCATCAATTGGAGTTCCGTTGATGAGTGTATCGCGAACGTGTTTGTAGGCTTTGGTAATTGCACTAACATAAAATTCAGATTTACTTCTTCCTTCGATTTTCATTGCATCAATGTGGGGAAGAATTTCCTGTAGTCTTTGGATGGTGCAGAGATCGCGGGAAGAGAGGATGTGTTCGCCATTTTCTTCATTTACGACTTCCATCAGCTTTCCTTCTCTTCTTTCTTCTTGGATAAAGACTTTGTATTTGAATCTGCAGGCATGGTTGCATTCGCCACGATTTCCCGCTCTGCCTCATAGGTAATCTCCCAATAAGCAACGTCCAGAATACGCCATGCACATTGCTCCATGGACGAAGGTTTCTAGTTCGATTTCTGGTACTTCTTTTTTAATGGTGGCGATTTCATCGATATGAAGTTCGCGAGCGAGGACGATTCTTTTTACTCCGAGATCTGCTCGAAATTTCACTCCCGCATAGTTCAACGTGGTAGTTTGGGTGGAGAGGTGGAGGGGAGTGGTAGGGAGATATTTACGAATGGTTTGGAAGGTTCCTGGGTCGGAAAAAATGATCCCATCGGGATTCAGATTTGCTATTTTTTCTACCACAGATTCAAAAATCTGAATATCGGTATTGCGAGGAAAGATATTCATGGTAAGGAGTGCTTTGGTTCCGTTTATGTGTAATTGATCAATGGTTGTTTTGAGGGCATCGAAGCTATAGAGTTTATTTTGTCTCATCCTCAGTGAGGTGAAAGGTACTCCGAGATAGACTTCATCTGCACCATAAGCGGAAGCGACCAAAGCTTTGGTATGTGAGCCACCAGGGGCAACGAGAGTTGGATATTTCATGTTTTTAGTATAAAGACTTGCTTGCATTTTTCAATCTCAGATTTTTTAATTAGCTTTTTCTTGTATTTTCTGAGGGAATCCTTATACTATAAAAGTTAAAGTGGGGTGGATTGCTTTCTCGCAAGCTCCTTGCAATGACGCTATGGGGGTGACTTTGGATTTGATGGAAGGACCTCGTAGATATCGATAGCCACTGCTGAATGGTTCTACAGCATAATCACGGACCAAAACCAAAATGCTAACAATAAAGCATCTTCTCTCCTCGCGAGAGCTAAAGCTTATGTTGCTACTCCAGCTTACTGCTAGGATCTAGTACGCTTTAGAATCAACCTTTACGTCTGACTCCTCCTATGCGTAGAGGTGAAATTAGGAGGAACTGATAGTTGTTGAAACGAATAAAGACAAGAAGTTTGTGATTTCTCTCGTCTTTCCCTGTCTCAATAACTCTAAAAAATAGGTTAGAAAAATTACTATAGTGGTAGAAGTTGGTGTTTACGCCTTTTAGACCGGAGTTCGATTCTCCGCACCTTCAAGATATGGAGAATGACTGGTGAAAATCAGTCTTTTTTCTTTTATTTTTTTGTGGGGATGATTTGTTCTATAATACTTTTAGCATAAGCCTTTTGGTCGAAGTCTGAGATTTTTGGCAAAAGGATATTCTCTATAGATTGTTTGATATTTTTCGTGAAATTGAAATCTTGCACGATCTGGATTCCTTCTCTGGTGGTAAAGGTTAACTGTAATTCTTTTCAGATTTCTGCATCTCCTTTCATGGTTTTACTATATTCTTCTCTGACTTTCTTTGCTACTTTCACTACTTTATCTAGATCAAGGAAAGTATTAGACACGGTTTTATTATTTGGTGTATCTCCTTTTATCACATATTGATTTCGATAGTTCTCAAATTCTTCCGAGGTCAAATTTGCTAATGCACCGTCTAAGTACTTGCTAATCAAAAATGCTTCTTCACTTGACTGAGAATACTCATCGCTTGTTATAATTGCACGAGAAATCTGCTCTTGGGGGAGTTCGCGAGTACCACGATAATATCTCGGATTCATCAGTCCTACGATCAAGACAGTGGGGTGAGCATGCACTTTTCCCAATTGGGCATCGTTAATATATCTACGTCCATCCAAAAGCGGATTGAGGAGCTTTGATACTCCTGGTTTGAGGGTGTTTACCTCATCTAGTACGATGATAGCTCCAGGAGTCTGTAGACCTTGTACGAGTTTACTCGGTCTGCGAAAGGTTCCATCATTATTGATTTCTGGAGAGAAGAGGAGGTCTTCTTTTTCCATGTGTTCATTACAGCTGATATCGAAAACTTCTCTATTTGTTAGATGTCCTAAAATATCACATTTGAAATTTTTTCCTGTTCCTGCTTCGCTTTCTACGATCATATATCCTTGTTTGTAGAGCAATTGTTGGCTGAGGATTTGTCCTCGTCTCGCTAGAGTTTTTTGAATGGTTGGAGTGATGACCGTTTTATTATCAATATGAGGTAAATTATTTCTTTGGCTGATATTTCGGAGTTTCCCTTCTCAGGTAATTCTATTCATGGTTTCTAGCATTCTAGGAATGTAGTAGTCTGCTACCCCCTCTTTCGCTTTGCTCCCTCTCCCCTGATAAGGGGAGTCAATTTGTCAGGGGAGTCAGCTAGTAATATTTTTTAGTAGATCATAATATTTTTTCTTGATCTCATTGGAGTTTCGTTCGTTGATTTTCTTTTTTAGTGCAATCCATTCTTCTTGGGTATATTCAAACTCATAATTTCCTAAAATCTTCTTATTGATATCAGGTTCGATGATATTTCCTGCTGAGGAACGGAATTGTAATTTGTATTTATTATCTTTAGTAGGTTTCCCATAAATCTCCCATTTGACCTTTTTTTGGATTTCTGGGACAAAATAGAGGGATTTAGGGATGCCGTATTGGTCTAGATTTTTGAAAGAGCCTTTAGTTTCTTCTTTAGAAAATTTGATACTGAGGGATCTTTCTTTGAAAATCTGATCCAATTTGATGGATAATTCTTGAGCTTTTTGAGCGGGGAGCTCTTCGATTCCTTGTTTTACTTCTCTGACGAGAGGATCGCTTTTCTCCATTTGATCTAAGGTATCTTCTTCAGTGATACTCAACACGATATCTTTGATGTCATTGATTTGATTCAGAATTTTTTCTATGGTTTTTTGTTGCTTTTCTTGTTGTCCTTTTACTTCTTGTTGAGCGAGACTTTTAAGTTCGGTTTGTCTTTGTTTCACAAGATTAACGAGCTTATCATCTAGTGTTTTTTTGTCTTCTTCTGGAAGGTAAGTCAAAAGCTCTTTAGTCTGTTTTCGTAGTTCGGTATTATACACAGAGGTGATTTGTACTAGATAATCAATGTTTTTCATATACTCTTCAATGAGTTCTATGTTTACTTCAATGTTTTTGTGGATCTCTGCTTGATGGGAAGATTGATATTCCGTGATTTTCTCTTCTACGGTAGTGAGGGTTTCTTTGATCAGGGCATCAAAATCTTTATCAACTACGATGATCTGACTTCTCTCTTTTTTGATGTGGGTGAGTTTATTTTTGATGATAATCATATCAGAAAAGTCTGAAAGGGTTGGCAGTTCAGCTACGATTTCTTGGAGAGATTGAGAGATGGTTTCCAGTCTGATTTTTTCTCTTTTCTCTGAGATTTGTTGTAGGATGGGATCTATCAGTCCTTTTACGGCGATTACTTTGGGATTAGTTTTGAGTTGTTGGGCGAGGGCGTACACTTTGTTAATTTCAGGAAGAGTTTTCGCAGAGGTGAAGAGTTGTTTGAGGGTGATGGATTTTTTTAAACCTCCACCCGGCTTCGCCTCGTCCCCCTCTGAGGGGGACACCGTTTCCATTTCTTCTGCCTGAGTATCCTCGGTTTGTATTTTTGTATTCCAGAGGGCTTTTCTGAGGGATTCGTAGTCAGTTTGATCTTCATTATTTTCTTTGAATTCTTCGTCAGTAAGTTTTAGTTCGATCCCCCCTTCGTTGAGAGCTTTTTGGAGTTCATGGCGGGATGTATCTTCAACTTTAATAATAGTTTTTTTTACACTTTCTGCTGTGATTTCATTGGTGTCTACATATCCTCTGGGTAGTTTTTTTGTATTGATTGTTATAATTCTCAGATAGCCGTCCTTATCCATACAAAAAAGTATTCATTGCTCATTACTGAGATAGGTAATTTCTGTCATATCCGGGAAACTCATAATTTCTTTTTTTGTCTTTCTATTGAGAACCTTTAATTCTGATCTCTCTTCTTTTTCTGCTATGATAAAGTAGAAGTTGTTGTTGATATCTGTTTTGATATTTTTAATGGTTCCATAATTGCTAAGATCATAGGTATCGGAAACCTGGTAAGTACTATCGTCGTCATATTCATAGAGGCCTATTGTGTTATCTTTTAGAACACAGAATTGTTCCTTCCTTTCGTCAGTGATACAGTAATCGTCTGCTCCAATATTGAGGAGTTTTTTTTGGGTTCTGATATTGAGTAAAGGTCATTGTAGATAGTAAGTTGCGTTTTGTTTTTCTTGGGCAAGGGTAGCGTTTATTTCTCATTCATTTACTTTTTTGAGAGTTTGTAATCCTGTAGAGAGATAGTTTTCTATGGTTGTGAGATAGGATATATCGGAAGTATCCGTAATAATAATCCGTTGATTTTCTACTTGAATATCTTTTGCAGTAAATAAGATAAGTCAAGAATTCCCAAAATCCTTTCGACTTCGTCGGTCAACTCAAGGTTTAATTCTTTCTATTTGTTGTATTAAATTTGGATAATTTTTACCATTAGTCTCTTCCGTTATCTGAAAATCCTCATCGTCTCCTTTTAATTGAAGTTTCGTTTTTAACACGCTCTTTGTTATATTTGAAAGAATACTTAAATTCGTGATATACGAAAACTTATCTTCTTTATTTTCTATACGTAAGAGACTGATGTTAAATTTTCCATTAGATTGTTCTTTTTGTTCAGCTTGCTGGACTGTTGGAATTTGTTCTGTGGTGGTCATGGTGGTGTGTGGTAAAGATGTAAATGGTGTGTAAACCCCCTCCCCGCTGTTCAGCGGGGTTCCCCCTCAATAGGGGGAAACCATACATGGGGTAAGGTTATATTAGTATGGTTTTAGATATTTTTTGATGAGTAAGGATAATTTTGATCTATGATTATTAATAATCTTTTCTGAGAGATCGGGACTGTCTTTTGCGTAGATGGTGTTGCCGTCTGTGGGTGGTCAGAAGTAATATTCTATGAGAGGCATCTTTTTTTCGTCTTTATTGATGTAATATGCTGTGATTCCCATGCCTTGTTTCTTTAACTCATTGATCATCGCTTTGAGTTGGGGGACTTGATTAAAATTGTACAAGTCTCCGTCTCCGATAAAGGAGATATTCCCAAACGATTTCCCTCAGGTTTCTTTCATCCTTTTTTTCATATTGCTATAGACCAAGGTGATAGGTTCCTGGGAGTTTCCTCAGCTTTTTTGCGTGGCTCTCATGAGTTTGGAAGGGATATGCGTTTTGCGGTCAGAAAAGGTTTCTCCAAAGTGCATCACTTCATCTATACTATCATCAAAAATCACGATACTCATTTCCACTTTGAAATGTTCTAGCACTTTGGCTCTGGTAATGGCTGCTTTGATAGACTGAAAAAACGGAGAGGTTTTATCACGAAAACCTCCCATACTTCCTGATCTATCAATCATGATGGTTTCAAACATATTGATTTCTTGGACTTCTTCTCTGATTTCAGATCTGTGAAACAGTTTTGTGTCCCCATTCACTTTTCGGTCTACGAGTTTATTTCTATCCAGTTTCGCTCCGCTGTGATAGTAGGTTTCTTCATCTCTCTGAATGAGATAATTTGGTGGGAGAATTTTTTGGAGTTCGGCGATTTGTTTTTTTACTTCTGGTCGGACTTCTTTTTCTAGTTTTTTATATTCTTTGTAGAGAGCAAGTTCCTGTTCCTTAAATCCAAATCTTTCCATTTCTGATCTCAGTTTTCTTTTCTGTTCTTCAATGTTTTTTCTGATGATGTCGGCGTATTCCTCCAATTTCTTTTTATATTCGGGTTCCAAAAGGGATTCGTTAAGTTTCTTTTCTAATTCTTTTTCATCTTCAATATTTTTTAATTCTTCTTTTTCGGTTTCCATGATTCCTTTGTTTCCCAGCTCATCAATCATCTCTTTGGCAAAGTCTTCTAATCCTGCTTTGTCCAAGGCTTCTCTTATTGCTTCTTTGGTTTCAGCTTTTTCTAATTGTTTCAAGGTTTCTTTGAGTTTTTCTCCTTGTTTGGTGAGGCTTTCTTCTTTGGCTTTATTGATAAATTCATCTAGCATTTCTTCTGCTGATTTTGGTGGTTGGGGTTTTTGTTCACGAGGTCCAGAAGGTTGGGAACCCCCTTCCGACTCTTGCGAGTCTCCCTCCCCCTTATCAAGTGGATCCGTTTTTTCTGTTTCGTTTTGTTCGTTGTTTTGTCATTCGGACGAGGACGAGCCATCGTCCCTACCTTGTTCGTTTTGTTCGTTTGATGTTTCGTTTTGTTCATTTTGTTCATTTTGTTCTCCTTCCTCGTTAGGACGGGTTCAAGACCCGTCCCTTTGCTCGTTCATTTCTTCTCCATTTTCACCAGATTTTTCTCCGTTTTCTTTTTCAATTGGGGTTGCGTCTAATCTGATTCGTTGAGTTCCGTCTCGAATTTCTGTTCGTGCATGTCCATTATTATTGCTGAGATAGCCTTTCCCTGATTTTGAAGCACTTTGGATTAGGTGTCCTACGATAAGCCTAGCGGGGATCCCTAATTCTCTACAAAGAGCCACCAAAAGGCTGTTTGCACTAAAACATTCCAAGATGGGGGATTTATCCAGATTGGTGATATAGTTTTTACTATTGGATTTGTTTCTGAGGGTTCCTTGAAGGGTAGTGTTATATTTTTTTGTTGTGTTGATGTATTTTGCGAGGGTATATCAGGTTTCTTTTGCTGTTTTCCCTTGGAGTTTTGTGAGGAGGTCTTGAGTTTCTTTTGTGAGTTGTGAAAAGATGATTTTTTCGTTATCGGCAGAGAGGGGAATTTGTTTGCTCTCTTTTTCGTTGAGTGCGAATTGAAAACTGATAATCTGTTTTGATTTGCTTGTGATGTAGACACAATTATTCTGATCCTTTTGAAACATTGGAAAATCTTTCCCATGATAAGCTAAGGAGTCGGTGTCTGGTAATGCGGTTTCTGGTAGAGGGATGGCAGTAATCCCTGCTTGAACATATCCTGCATAAGAGAAAATCTGCTTTCCTTTTCCTATTTTGTGTTCCAATGGAGTCAGTTGTTTTTTCTTGGATCGGAGATTGGTAGTGGGATTAAAATAGGATTTTTTCCCGATAGGGTAAAAGCCTCTGTAGGCGGGAAAGATTTCTCAGAAATGGCTTTGTTCTCCTGATTCATTTCCGATTTCCATATCCTGAGGGAGATATTCATCTTGGTCTTCGGGTGGAAATTTTAGCTGAGAATCTTGATATATATATGGATCTTTATTTTTTTCCTGCTTTTTGTTTTCTTCTTGGTCAAAGAGCTTTTTTTTCATTTTATCCAAGAAGGATTCCTCTTTCTGTTTTTGGAGTTCTTTTTCATCTTTGCTCTTTAAGGTATCTTCTAGTTCTTTTTTAGTCTGATTTTCTTTCTCTTTAGGTTTTTTTAGTAATGATAAAATGTACTCTTTGATGGCTTGTAGAGATTCTTTTCGTTCGGTGAGATAAGAACTATCTAATTTTTCATTCATTGCTAAACAGAGAAATAAATCTGTCCTCTAAAGTATACTCGGAAACCTTTTAAAAGTCAATTTTTTTGCTAGTAATTCATTGCTAAAAACGTATACTTATCTTTATGGATCCTTTTATTTCACTGGTTCATCAAATTATTTCTGAGCTTCCTCAGATGACTCTTGATAGATTCAAAGATCTTCAGAGGGATTTTGCCAAAGAACAAAAAATGTCTACTCTCCCTAGCAAGTCTCAGATTTTACAGGCGTATTTTCAGTTGGTAGAGCGTGGAGAAATTGATAAAAATGCTGATTTTGAACTCCTGCTCAAAAAAAGAGCTATTCGTTCTTTGTCAGGAATCGTTTCTGTGCAGGTGCTTACCAAACCGCGACCTTGTCCTGGGCAATGTATTTTTTGTCCCAATGACCCTACGATGCCAAAGAGTTATATCAAATCTGAACCTGGAGCGGCGAGAGCTTTTCTCAATCAGTTCGACCCTGTGAAGCAAGTGTATAATCGTTTACAATCTTTGACCTTGACAGGGCATGCTCCTGATAAAATTGAAATGATTGTATTGGGAGGATCACGAGATGCTTATCTGGAAGACTATAAAGTGGAGTTCATTAAGGGATTGTATGATGCGTGTAATACGTTTGCGGAGTTGAATATTTCTATGCACAACAACCCCTCCGCCCTATCGGGCACCTCCCCTGACAGGGAGGAAAACTGTATTCAATGAACGGACTCCGAAATACCGTTTACTCAGCCGATATTATCGGCTGGAGAGGGAGGAGCGAAGACGACGAGGAACGAGGAGGTAATGAGCGACGGAAGAGGGGGTTGTGAACAAAAACAAGAGGGTAATAAAAAATACGGCTTTACTATATTGAATGAAGACCAAATTCAGTTTTCTAGTTCTTTGGAAGAGGCGATAGAAAAAAATCAGACGGCAAAACATAGGGTGATTGGACTGACTATAGAAACTCGTCCCGACCTTGTGAATCACAAAAATTGCCAGAAACGGAGGCAACTTTGAGTGACGAGAATCGAAATGGGCGTACAGACTACGGATGACGAAATTCTCCGTCTCAATAGGAGAGGTCATACCCTTCAACAGGTTCGTGATGCTGTGCATTTGATGAGGCAGTATGGTTTTAAGATTTCTCTGCATTTGATGCCGTGACTGTATGGTTCTACGGTTGAGAAAGATATTCGTACGTTTCGTGAGGTGTTTTCTGATCCCTCTTTAAAGCCTGATGAGTTGAAGGTTTACCCGACCTCTGTGATTCCGAATACTGAATTGTTTCGTTTGTATCAAGCAGGGGAGTATCAGCCGATTACTACCGAGCAAATTTTACAGATTATTAGAACTATTTTTCAAGATATTATTCCGCCGTATACGAGGATAAAAAGGCTGATCCGTGATATTCCTGCTCCAGAGATCTCGGCTGGTTCGTCAGTGACGAATTTATCACAGTTGGCTCACGATGGGTTGCTGAGGGAGTATAAAGAGGCTCTTTCTTCTACATCACACCGTCCTTCTGAGGAGAGAGGTGAAGCTTTAGCGGAACCGAACGACGAAGAAACTTTGTATAAAAATAATTCCTTTGAAATGCAAAATAAGGAATCGCTTCGCTCAGACTATAATGACAAAGATTCTTCACTTCCGCCTCACGAGTTCGGCTCCGTTCAGAATGACGATTCCGTAGGTAGGGAAGAAGTCCTCGCGTTTTATAAGCGTTTATATGAGAATAATGAGTTGATACAAACAGAAATCATCGGTTCTGAATCTGACCTGGCTTCCTATCGTAATTTTGTTTCTTTAGATACGCGTTCTCGTGAAGTGAGAAATAAAACTGAAAAAACAACCGAGTTGAATTTAATAATCAGACAATATCAAAGTTCGGTTGGTTCAGAATTTTTTATTTCCTATGAAGATGAACTCGGATATTTGTATGGATTTACTCGTTTATTGTTGCCACTTCCTGAGCATACGGTTGATTATCCTTGATTATGAAAGGGGACAGCAATCATTAGGGAACTTCATGTCTATGGAGAATTGCAGAAGTTAGGAGAAAAGACTGATTCTGCTACTCAGCATTCCTGACTAGGGAAGAAATTATTGGCGTTTGCTGAGGACTTAGCAAAAAAGGAAGGCTTTCATCAATTGTCGGTGATTTCAGGGGTTGGAGTGAGAGAGTATTATGCTAAGTTGGGGTATGAGTTGAAAGGGACGTATATGTGTAAGGAATTGTAGAAAAAATCTGACTTTTATATCAGATTTTTTTTTTGAGTATATAGGAAATTCAAAGTTATAAAAAGATAGATATATTTTCGTGATATGGAAAAATCAACATTGAAAATCGAGTCAATCCCTAAAAAAACTGAAAAAATAACAAATGATTAAC
>JAISKI010000026.1 GCA_031261265.1 Candidatus Peribacteria bacterium | reverse complement strand
TTGTTCCCGTATTTGATATCTTCAAATCCTTTTACCCCTGTTCTATGCCCCACGAAAATATCTGCAGAAAGCTGATCAGATTTTTGGCGAGATTTTAATTGTTTCTGCGTTTCGTAAATATAGGTTGCAATTCTCATCCTGGCGTGAATGGCAGATTCTGTTCCCTCCTCTGTATATCAGGAAATATTTCCTGGATAAACTACTTTTTCCTCTTTTTTCTCACCTTTTTTAGTGGTGAGTAAGGCATCATCCAATTTGAGGTGAGGATAGCGTTTCATCTTCATTTCTATTTTTTCTTGGAGAGTTAGAACCAGTTCGTAGATATTGATAAGATGTGCTTTTTCTAATTTTTCTAATTGCTCAAAAGAAAGCTGAGGATCAATACTGCTAAGTACACTATCAAAGAGCTGTTGCATTTTCTCACTTTCTGCTGGAGATACCTGCTTGAATAAAGCTTCAACGATGTCCTGTTTGCTAATCTTCTTTTTCCCAAACTGTTGGAGATACTCCAAAATCAGTTCTTGCTTATACAGCAGATCTATCTCTGCAAAAAAGCTATCTTCGGGGAAGTCTAAGCCTAATTCTTCACAAAAAATACGTGTACTTTGCACATCACGTTTTACCCCAGGAGGGAGATGAATGGTAATCGCGTTAGGAGAAACTCAGAGTTTTTTTCGTTCATAAGCTTGAGCAATAATTTGCCCTTCACCTCTTTTATTGAGAGACTCTTGGTTATCTTTTGATGAACTCGCCAAAAAAATCTTATTGCTCTCTACTTCTCCATGATGAAGAAACCCAAAAATATGCCCGATACTTAGGGGAGTATCAAGATTTTCCAAAGCATTTTCAGAAAAAGGAACTACTTGCTGTGCGAATAGAGGATTGCGTTTTTCTAGTGTTGCTCCGATTCCTGTTTCCATAGATTTTTTAAGAGAGTTAAATCTTTTTGATTAAGACAATAGGAAGGTCTGTTTTCCCAAGAGTGATATGAAAGTCTCTTAATGATCCAGAAGATTCCAAAGGAAACTCTTTCCCAGTTTCTGCTTTCATCAATTTATTCAAAGGATAGATAATTTTTCCGAGCATTTGATTTTGTTGTCCAGAAAAGGTAGAAGGACCAAGTTGGTTATTTCTGATACTTCCCTCGGCACTTTGGAGGAGGTGATCAAATATTTCAATGGTAGTAGTCTGAGATTTGATCTCTTTAGAAGTCTGCTGTTTCCCGTTAATATAGACTTTCCCCCTGACTGCATCCAAAAATAGTCCCTTTGTCTCCGTAGGAGTAATATCGGTATAATTGATGAATTTCTGTGTTCCGCTATTATCCAAGAGGACGTAATTATCAGAGGAACGCTCAGAAAACTTTTGTTGGTAGAGGTTCTGTTCTACTCTAATCCCTGCTGAGGGAGGAGTAGTAAAATCATATTGTTGAGCGATACGGAGGGTTGGGCGGGAGCCTTTCATCGTTCCGATTACTTTCTCTAATGCATAGAGATCACTTTCTTCTTCAAAAACTACAAGATAATTCCCTCCGTGTTTACTAGTATATACGGGTGAAACTCAGAATTTAGTTGGGGAAGTTTGAGTAGCTACGCAGGCTTCTAAAAATTCATCATAAAAATCTGCATCTTCTTCCACGTTATTATAGAGATAATTCAGGGTATTGAGGGTATGAATGAGTGCGGTAATATGCTCTTTACGAGGTCCTTGTTTATAGATATGGGCAAAGAGATACAAAAGTTTTGCACTCATCTCGTCTAGCCCATCTTCCAAAATTTCATAATAATTTTTGTGAGTAAAGAGTTCATGCAGATGAGAATGAATTTTCTCAAAATCTTGAACCAAAAACCATTCACTATAATTGGTATTTTGAGAGGTAGTCAGTTTTTTTTGTTTTTCTACAGAGAGAGTATTTGCTTTTGTCCCGCTATATACCAGTGCCCAACGTACAGGCAGAGTAGCGAAAGTAGCATCTTCTTCCAAATGTAAAAGATGAGGAATAGTTTGATAATATTCTTCTACAAACTTAATGTCTTCCTCAGTTTCTTGCTTAGTATCAGTGAGATATACATGAGGATGAGGACTTTCTAGCATCGTGGTATAAAAAGCTGATCCCGTATTTCCTTTTTTCACTTTCCAAGTACACACATGAGAAATCTCTTTGATTTCTCTAAAAGAGGAGGATTTTTCAAAATTCGCATAGTCTGATAAAAGCTCTTCTTTATATTTCCCGCTGATCATACCAATTCAAAAGCTTAGTAAAGAACATAACGTTCCCGTGAATCCGACCCCTTCTCCTCTAGCACTTTCAGAGATTACACTAATACGAAATCCGTATCCCAATTTTTCCAAGTCAAAAGTTTCTGCTAAATAGGCTAGAGCTTCGTGATAATAGAGATCAATATGTTCTGGTGGATAAGGAGAAAATGTTGTTCCATCAAACATCAAAATTTCATCAAAGCTGATTCCAATTTGAGAAACTTTCCTGATTCCTACATAGCATTTGGATTTGATTTTTTGCTTGATGCTGATGAAATTTGTAGTGTGTCCAATTCCTGAGGGAAACCAATTGAATCCAAAGTGCCCACTAAGGACTACTTCATTTTCAGAAAAGAGTTTTTTATAGATTTCAGGAAAGGTCTGCTGTAGGGTAGGTTGCATAGGGATGGGGGAGAAAATAAAAATACTCTCTTTAAGTATACTCAGAAAGGGAATTTTTTGCAAATTTTAGAGGAGAAAATCATTTTTACTTCTTTTAGGATAAATAATTTTTTGCAAAAATTCCTTACGATAGAAGGTTATTATGGATATGCACGGAGATATTCAGATTTTTCTCTCTTACCCTAGGCTGAAAAATTTTCCTCAGGTAGTGAAGGAGTAGTGAAGATAGCCCCATTAAGAGACTTAGTTTGAGATAAGGCAGCAATAGCTTGCTGGATAGAATTTTGCAAGAATTCTCTGTCTACGGGAAAGAGTTGAAGAAACCATTTCCCTTTGGTATTCTCCTTAATATCTTCCATCATGAGTTGTTCTAAACTTTGTTCCAGATAGGTAATCATAAAATCCCTTTGTTCTGCAGACATGGTGATGAGTCAGAATTTTTTCTGAAGTACTTCTTCCATAATTCTTTTAATCCTCCCTGCAAAATTTTGTTGAGCCCAGTATTGTAGGATTTTTTGTAAAATTTTTGGTCTGATTTCTTCTAATTTTTGTCGTAATGAGCGATAGGTTTTTTGAATCTCTGGAGGAAGTTGGGAGAGGATTTCAGGATTGTATCTCGTGAGTTTCTCTCGTTCTTGCTTGCGTTCTTTGTCACGTTTTTTGTTTTCTTCCCATTCTCTTTCCTCTTCGACTTTTCTTTGTTGGTATGCTTCCTCATAGCTTAATCCTTTGAGTGTTGGTTTCCTCTTCTTTTTGGGAGGTGTGGCAATACAGGTAGGGGTATTTTGGAGGAAAAATTTAGTTTTGCTAGAGATAAAATCAATACATCGATACATTTCTTCATATAATTTGTAAGGGACCGTTTTCCCGTTGAGATGGGTTAGTAAAGTAGCTAGTTTAGCATTTCCTTCGTTTTCAAAAGAAGTCGCCATAAAGGAGTAATACTTTTCTCCGAGGAGTTGTGAATCTATTCAGATTTCCTCCTTCCCTCCATATTTCTGATAGGTGTAGAGTAAAGGCTCTCGCATACAATATTCAATGGGAGAAAAAGTTTCCTTATTCATGACTCTGCTTTCTATTTCTTGTAAGAGCTCTTTGGTAAGAGTTTGGATATACCCTTGGCGAATATAAGCTCTTTCTTCCTTATCTGGAATCAATTGTTTTAAAGTAAGGGCATAGCCAGCGTTTAAAAAAGCAGTATTGATATATTTTGGCGTTTTGGAAAGAGGATAATATCCTGAAGGATTTGGGGTAGAGGGATATTGCTTTTTAATGATATTCTGGAGAAGAGTGTAGAGGGTCTTTTTTACGTCTTTGATAAGTTGAGGTCAAATGTCGTAAACGGTTTCGTTGCTTTCTCCAGAGGGAGTTGCATGCTCCGGGAGAGAAGGGGTAAGAGTTTTGCTTAGGGTATCTTGCATTCTCTTGAGGAGAAAGTTCTTATTATAAAAATCTAAATAGTCTTTGGCATATTGCCATTTATTTCGTTCTCGTTCACCTCGTTCTGGCCAATCAGGTCGCTCTTCTCCTCCGTCTCACCAGTCTCGCCCTTCTCGTCGATGAGCATGTTCCATCCATTTATCAAAATCTTCTTCTGAGGAAACAGGAGGTCTAGAAGCAAAAATTCTCACTCTACTAAGTAGCGTCACTCTACTGTCAATCAAAGGGATAATTCTCTCTATAAATAATTCATGGTAGTTTTTTTTAGCATCCTTATCTTTTAGGTTAGCTTTCATTTTTTGCAAAAGTTCAGGACGCTCATGTTTTTGAGTGACCATGCGAATGCCCTGTAAAACATAGGTCTGTAAAATTTGCTCTAATTCTTGCCAGAAAGCAGGATCATTTTGAGAGTGAGAACACACTAATTGCCATCCCTGCTCAATAAAATATTCTCCTTTACTACTATTCCCTGAAATAAGATCCTCTTCAATATTCAATTCTCTCACTTTTTCTATATAATCTGATTTTATTTCTAGTTCAGCTTCTTTCTTCCGAGTAGTGAGTTCTTCCTTGTTTACTCATAGGATATCAGCCAGATCTTTTTCAGTATATCCGTAGGCATAGTTATGTCACTTTATACGGTTTATATTGAGGGCTTTTTTATAAGAAGATTGTATTCTTTCTTTGAAATGCTCTGGTGTCTCATCCAAGTCGTTGATAGTCCCCTGTTTGTTTCTTAGAAAATCAAAAATCTGTTCGATCCCCCCATCCAACGTTTTAGAGAGGGGAGTATCATTTTTTAGTCAGCCTCTGCTATATTTTATTCCGTATCGATAGATCCTTTTTATATATTTTATGTAATTCCTTTTTTGTATTTTGTAAAATCTCTCTCGTAAGGTTAGGTCTGTAATATGTCATTTGGCAAAAGCTTTTTCTACCGTTTCAATCATCTCTAAGTCGCTGATATAGGTAGTTTCCAAATCATCATTTTCATATTTCGCCAAAAAATTCAAGATAGTTTGTTCGTACTTATCGCGTTTTTCTTTACGAATTATTCCTTGTGTTTCCCGTTTTGCTAGAGCCTCAGGTAGTTTATCCATAGAGGAAATCTGATTTGTCTCCAGAATTTTAAAAACTCTTTTGTTATATCAATAACGAAAGTATCCTCTGTTATCTGTCTCATAGTCTATATACCCCGTTTCGGAAAGGGATCTCCCAGAACTTCTTACGAGATTATTCTCTTCATTAGCTTTATCGATTTCATCGAATTCTTCTTTGGAAATGAAGTGATAAATTTCCTCAGAAAAGGGATCTTGGACTTTGTAAAGGTATTGATCGTGTTCCGTGGTAAATCTAGTATGGAGATATTGTTTCCCCAAAACTTCTCTCCAAAGCGGTTGCTTTTGTTGTAGAGATTGATTTATCTTCTGGATTGCATCGGGAGAGCTTGGATTAGATTTTTGATGTTTCATACTTACCATTATATTTTTTAGATGAGGTATGTCAATAGATAGTGAAAGAAATAAATAATTTTGCAAAAATTCCTTACGATAAAAGGGTAATATGGATATGCACGGAGATATTCAGAAAAAATCTTCATAAAAATTTGCTTTATTTAGCCATAGAGAATATAATGGAGATATAAAAGTCTCTCTACTTTTTATAGAGAAAGAAATCTGCTTTATTTTTATCTGATATGTATACTTTATGGAGAACCTCTCTTCTACTGTTAAAAAATGATCACTCCCATCTAGGGAGAACCCTCTTTCACTTACTACTACCTTGCTGGCTCAAAAAAGGCAAGAATTGCCTATTGATGAAAAAAGAGAAACTATTTTAGAGGCAATACGTAATCACGATGAACTCATTATCACCGCAGAAACTGGAGCTGGGAAATCTACCAGAGTCCCTCAGTTTTTAGCAGAGGAGGGGTATAAAGTGATTGTTACTCAGCCAAGAGTGTTAGCTGCGATGAGTTTAGCGGATCGTGTAGCAGAAGAAATGGGAGGAGTGCTTGGGGAAGAAGTAGGATATCACGTAGGAGGACAAACTCAGAATGCTAGAAATTTTTCTCCTACTACCAAAATTAAATTTTGTACAGATGGACTTCAATTGGTAAAACAGTTGATGGATAAATCTATCATTACTTCCGATAAAAATACCGTTTTGGTGATTGATGAAGTACATGAATGGAATCAGAATATTGAAGTGCTGGTTGCTTGGACGAAAAAGCTTAAAAAGCTGGGGATCAAAATGAAGGTAATTCTGATGTCGGCGACGATTGATAAAGAAAATTTAGCTACGTATTATGCTTCTGCTGACGAAAATCTTACAGGAGACGCACTCAATCTACAACCTCAAGTTATTGAAGTACCAGGAAGAACCTATCCCGTAGAAAGAAGCCAAGAAGCTGAATGAGAAATGATAGATAAAGTAGTAGAATTTGTGAAAGAAAAAAGGAATGTGTTGGTATTTCAACCAGGGAAAAAGGAAATTTCTGAGACGATAGCCACTCTTCAAAGAAAGCTGCCAGAAAATGAAACAGTTATTCTGCCTCTTCACGGAGAATTAACTCCTGAAGAACAAAAACAAATTTTTAAAAGGTATACAAAACCTGTAGTGATTGTTGCTACCAATATCGCTCAGACTTCTTTGACAATCCCTTATATTGATGCAGTGGTGGATAGTGGAAAGGAAAGGCGTGTAGAAATGAGAGAAGGGGTAGAAACTTTGGTGCTGTGAGATATTTCTCAGGCGGATAGTATGCAGAGAGGAGGAAGGGCAGGACGTACGAAAGCGTGAATATATGTTCTCTGTAATGATACCCCTTTCCATCAGCTTCCAAACTATTCTAAACCAGAAATCCAGAGAACCTTATTGGATCATAATTATTTGAGAATCCTCTCTACGACAGGACTAAAAATGGAAGAGTTAGAATTTTTCCATCAGCCTTCTAAAGAACTTATTGAAAAAGCGAAAAATACTCTGAAAATCTTAGGAGCGATTGATGACCAAAATCAAGTAACTCCCCTTGGAAAACAGTTAGCAAAATTACCTGTGGATGTAAATACAGGGCGTATGATTATAGAGTCCTTAAAATACGGGGTAACAGACGACATCCTTAAAATAGCGGCAATTAAACAAGTAGACGGAATTATAGCTAGAAATGCAACCCTTTCCTATGAAGTGCGTGATGAAGACTCAGATTTATTGACTCAGTTAAAATTATATGGGGCAGGAAAAAGGATTCAGGAAAGTAAAGAACCTTTTGCAAAAAAGGAAGAACGTTTTCAGGATGCAGGGATATTCCGTAAAAAATATTTCAAGGCAGTAGAGCAGTATAGAAATCTGAAAGATATTATGTATTCCTATATCAGAGAGCAAAATTCTGTCCCTTCGCTTTCCCCTCAGGAAAAAAAGGAAGCCTTGTTGAAGTGTATTACTGCTTGAATGTTGGATTCTTTATATAAAAGAGAAGATGGAGAGTATGTGGACAGAAATAGAGATGAAAGGCAAAAAGGGAAAGAGAGTACTACGGATGCTCATTCTCTCATTAGTGCTGAACCAAAAAATATTCAATTTACCAATAGACGTGGAAGACTAGATCAGATTAATATTGTAACTAATGTTTCTAAAGCGAAGCCTGAGTGGTTAGAAGAATTAGCACCACATTTAATAGCAAAAAAGAAGAATGCTGATAAATGGGATGATACTACTCAGCAAGTGGTTTATCAAGAAGATACCCATTTTAATGGACTGCATATAGCTAGTAAGGATTTGGAATCTCCTCTTTCTTCACAAGGAATTTTACAATTTTGTAATGCCTTAGCTAGAGGGTATGTAGAAAAGGATCAAGAAAAATTAAGATATATATATGAACATAATCAGAAAGTTAGGGAAGAAATATCACAACTCAGAAATCGCTTCCCAGGAATCAGAGAACTGAGTTATTCAGATTTGTCTGACTATTATTGGGAGGTAATCCACAATAGTGGCATCCAATCCACCAAAGCATTACAGCAATACTTAGAGACTCACGGAATAGAAATATTCCTGTTAAATGAACCCAAATTCTTGATTCGTAATTACGACAAATTACCACAGTGGTATCCAGAGGAAATTCAAGTTAAAGATCAGAAATATAGAGTGAAATATAACCTTGGTTGGTATGGAGATTTTTCTATCAAGATTCAGATTCCATTGCAGGATTTGGATCAGCTTTCTCAGAAAGATTTTAGTCCAGAACTCTTTCGCAAGCAACCTTATAGTTTTACCATACTAGATGAAAAAGGAGATTCTCTGACTTCAGTTTCTGATTTGGATGTTTACAAAGAGAAAATAAAAGCTGAACGTTTACAAAAGAAACGAAATGATTTTGAGAAAAGTTATACTTCCCAATTACAGAGTAAGGACTTTGCGTCTCGAGATGGACAACGAGAAGTACAGGAAAAACTCTTTGATGCAGAAACTGAACGTTTTGCTTATTTGGGGATTTTAGCGAGAAATTACGAAGACACTTTTGAGGAAAAGTGGTTTTTGGAAAAAAATGAAGCTCAAGATGCAACCCAAAAAACTCAAGAGAAGTATCAAGCATATGTTCAGAAACAGCAGGATATTAGTCGTTTTGAAGTAGTATATCAAGAAGTTCAAACTCTTTATCAAGGGATAGACAAGAAATTAAACGAAGATAGAGACTGGGGAACTACCTGATATTGCAGAGAAATTATTGATGGAATGAATAAGGTAAGAGACTATCTCCAGTATGATAGCAATAAGGACATCAATGAAATAGAAAACTTCAAAGCAACGCTACAATCTGTGGATGCTGCACTGTCTAATGCTCGACAATTTTTAGTAGAATATGATGAAATCAGTACTGAGCTTGATAAAATCGACTGGGAAAATATTGCTCCAGAAATTGAAAAGTCCCATTGAGAAGATGTTACTTTATTGAGAAAATATTCTCTAGATCAGAAAAGGTACAGCATTTTAGGAGAGCACGGGGAATACTATGAAATTGAATTATTTCATACGTTAGATGAACTTCCTGGCATAAAAACAAGACTCCATCGCATTAAAAAGCTGATTGAAGAGAGGGAAAAGACAATCACAAATAGTGATGATTTGGCTACTTTACTTGCCTCTAAATTTTTGGTAAGTCAGCAAAAGAAAAAAAAATACTAGAAAAATCAGATTTTTTCCCTACATTTTTTTGATTTCCTGGAGGTAAATGTTGCGAATATGAGAAATACAAGTTGCTGACTAAGATAACTCTGATATAAAAAAGTATAAGTTCATCTTGACTTTACATTATTATTATGTATAATGTAAATGTAAAAATAAAAAAAACAAAATGAAAAATTTACTAGTAATCTTCGGTGGCTCTGACTATGAAGAGCTCACCGCTCGTGAAGTATTGAGACAACGCGGTGTAGCTACGGCTACCGCAACATTGAATGGTGCGAAAGTTCACGCCGGAAATGCCTACCTGGCAAACGGTTTTGTACTGGATAACGAAGAAACTGATCTCTCTGTAATAGAGGGAGTGGTTATCTTTGAGTGCAACCCAACTGTTGCTGGGGAAATAGAGATTGTTCTTCATGCCGATCATCACAATCCTGGCGATACTGGATATGGTCTTGGTCCTGATAACTTTTGGGAAGCCTCTTCTTTGGGGCAACTGTGTCAATTCTTGGGAATTGAACCAACGGAAGAACTTCTTATGGTAGCTGCTGGTGATCATTGCCCTGCAGATGCCTATGCTGGACGTTGTCCTGGCGTAGATTCCGTGGCATTTGGACAATTCAGGATTCATCAGAAACTCTCTTCGCCACTTTATCAGAAAGATGAAAAGAAGAATACAGTAGAAAAGCTGGCTTCTATCATCGAGACAGCGAAAGAGGCGTTGCGAAACGCTACAGAAGTGGACGGCGTTCGCGATCTTCGTGGAACGTTCGTTGACGAACTTCCTGAAGCTGGACTGTTATTGGGACTTGCTTATATGGCATCGCTCCCCGATACGGACCGTGATCGGAAGCCGACCGGAAATACAAAAATTGTTCTTGGAGGACATACCACTCCAGAAACGGTAAACAACTTTATGGAATGGGCAAACACCCTTCCGAATAAAGTGGTTCCCGCCTATGGCGACCCTATTCGCGGGTTTGCTGGTGTGGTCGTAAAGCCGGAATAAAACTATGAAAAGACTCACATGTCGTTTTGTGAGGATAATAGGTGAAGGAGAATGTGTTCATTCTTTAGCCACCAAAACGAAACTATCCATCTATTGGATGAAAGTCTGTCGGTTATCCCGATAGATTTTTCGTTTTGTAGATTTCGCCAAGAAAAAAGTCCTCATAAATTTGACAAATGATATATATATAACTATAATTAGGTTATCTTTATTTTTTAATTGATAAACTCATGAACGAAATCACAACCACAACAGGAACAGTTGCTAAAAAACCCATTGATGGGAATTTAAAAGTTCTTTTTGCAGGACCTCCTCATTCTGGGAAATCTATTGCAGAGACTTTTCTTCGTAATATCTTACCGCTTCAAGATACGATGAGAATTGCTGCTCAACCCGACGGAGAAGGAGATTGGACACAGAAAACGTATGGAGAAAATCCAGAACTTGCACAACAACTCCGTAATAAAGGGACTTTCACGAGGGAAAATGTGGAGCATCGAAAAAATCAGATTAAAAATTCTGATAGCAGATTTACACTCGTAGATGTTGGAGGTGTAGTATCTGAAGAAAATAAAGAACTTGCCGACCAAGCTAATGCAATGATTATCGTTTCCTCTAACCCAGAAAAGACTCAAGAATGGGTAGATTTAGCAAATGAAAAGGGATTACATATTTTGGCGGTACTAAATTCTACCTTAGATACCACAAAGTCAGACTTATTTTCTGTTGTATCTGGCAAACCTTGGGAAACTGAAGGGGTAGTGGTAGGATTAGATAGGGGAAACTTCAAAGATTCAAAAACTCTAAGAGAAGTGGCAGCTTATATGATGAATAAAGTGCCAGAAAAAGAGAAAAAAGAGATTGCGTCGTATGAACCCCTTACTATCATCGGTATTGCCAAGAATATTGGAAAACAAGAAGAACAAATCACTCTTCCAGGAAGGGAACCTACTATGGGCTTAAACCGAAAACCAGAAGATTTATCTACGGTATATCAATCGTTGCAGAAAATGGCTACTCAGGGTGGAAATTTTGTCATTGACGGTCGTGCTCCTCAATATTTAGTAGTAGATATTCTTCACGCATTACATCCAAATAAAGTAGCTTTGGCTGATAGCAAAGTAGAAGGTGGGATGGTCGGTATTAGTGGTCAAAATGTTCCAAAAGGATTGGGTAGCGGACCATTGCCATTTACCATTACCCCAGATTTTCAAGGGGGAACATTAGTGGAGTATGCTAAAGATGCTTTTGTGATTGTGGATAATAAACAATTAAATGAAATTATTCCTCCCGAAGTTGAAAATGGGAAACCTGTTTTTCTGAGTGGAAAGACTTCTAATTGGGCATCAGCGGAAATTGCAATGTCTTACGCTCATATCGTTCCTGCGGTATATCTCTACCAGCCAGGAACAGGTTTTATTTGTGTAATTACTCATAATGTTGCTCATGAACTGGGTAGTGTGATAAAGGATAATCCCCCTCAATAGGAGATGGAAATGTAAACAACGAAAAATCGGGAGGCAACTTCCGTTTTTTCTTGAGTATATAGGAAATTCAAAGTTATAAAAAGATAGATATATTTTCGTGATATGGAAAAATCAACATTGAAAATCGAGTCAATCCCTAAAAAAACTGAAAAAATAACAAATGATTAAC